>DAOUSM010000101.1 GCA_030627225.1 Candidatus Bathyarchaeota archaeon
AATATGCAGCAAGATACTAGATTTTGTTGAAAAATATGGTTGCAGTTTTATTGTCACGATGGGAGGAGTGCCCATATCAGAAAATAAAGCTCAAGTTTACGTGGCTGCAACCTCGCCTAGACTTGCCACAGAGTTCATGGAAAAAGGAGCAGTAATCTACAGCAAGGGCAGAATTATGGGAGCCACAGGCTTGATGCTAGGACTCTCAAAGGAACGCGGAATAAACGGCGTATGCCTGTTAGGCGCAACAACTGGTTTCGGTGCAGACCGTGGAGCAGGCTTTTCCGTTTTCAAATTTTTAATGAAGGCTTTAGGTAATGAAGTGAAGGAAGGGTTATAAGAGAAAGCATCAATTTTAAACGTTGTCAAGGTTAATGGAACGTGAATCCATGGCCAAGGAAAAAGGAAGAAGCAGAACATCAGTTAGGTTGGATTTGAGTTCAAGATTCTGGAAAACATTTTTAGTGGTGCTTGCAGCTTTCTTGACCTTTGCTGGACCAACTTACATGGTTTACGTGTTCATAAACATCCTGAAAATCGACTACGCCGTTTCAATGGTTTCCGGATTTGTTCTCTTCATAGTTGGTTTAGCGCTTATATGGTACCTGATCAAGAACAAAGTTATTTCTTAGCAACTTATGCCTCAGATACCCAGGGTGCATCATCTTTTCAGAGAAGTAAGTTCTTCATCGGCGATTTTAGGATTCGTACACCATGTTAAAAATTATTCGGTTGTTGATGGTAGTTTAGCAAAGCATATAAGATATGCTGAAGGATATAATAGTTATGCAAGAGAACGACAAGAAAATCGAAGAAATGCTGAAGAAAAATAAAGAATCAGCCAAAAGGACAACTATAATTCTGGAGAAAGAGGAAAGAGAATTTATTGACTCCTTGATTCGAGAGGGGAAGGAGCCGGGCATCAAACCCCTCATCTCTAAGATGCTTGACGTTTACAGAAGCATGATGATTTATGATTGGCGCTTCCCAGGCGAATATTATTGCGGCATAAGCCGCATAGCATTCATAAACGTAGAACTAATCAACATCCTTATTCAGCATATTCCAGAGGAAAAATGGCGTGAAATCGGAGGAAAAATGGGTGAAGCCGCAAAGGTTTCCATGGAGGCAACCCTCGGGTTCCAGACAGCGAATCGTGAAAAATGGTCAGAAGTTTTCAAACGCCTAAGGGTGCAGGGGTTCGGAGACTTTTACCTAAGAGACAAGTACATCCTCATAAAAACGCCATTTATCAACGAACCTGAAATTTTGGCTGGCTTTTTAGAAGGCTTGCTCGGCATAGAGCTGGACATAAAAACTTCCACCGCACCATTCGTTTTCGAAACTAAGGAAAAGGCGGATTCTGCGGCAAGCGAATGAATCATATACTTCGAAGGTAAAGGTTTACACAGGTTAGGAGAGGTGTTTAAATGTCTTTGCATGAAGCCATGCTTTACGAAAAATTGGAAGACAATAAGGTTAGATGCAACCTATGTGGCAGGAGATGCCTCATAAACGACGGAGGAACAGGCTTCTGCTTAGTAAGAAAGAATGAAGGTGGAACGCTTCATTCTCTTGTTTACGCGAAGGCGATATCCGCATGCATAGACCCCATAGGGAAGAAGCCGCTCTCACATTTCAATCCAGGAGCATTAGTTATGTCGATTGCCACGGTTGGCTGCAACTTCCGCTGCAAATTCTGCGACAACTGGATGATAAGCCAAGAAAAGAAGATAATGGGCAGACATTTTCCACCGGAAGAGGTTGTCAAAGCCACGAGGGATAATGGTTGTCAAGGGATAAGTTACACGTACACGGAGCCAACGATATTTTTCGAATATGCCTACGACACAGCTAAACTCGCCCACCAAGTGGGATTCTTCAACACCTTCGTAACAAACGGTTACATGACACCAGAAGCAGTAAAAACCATAGCACCCTATCTGGATGCGGCAACAGTGGACTTCAAAGGCGGTGGGGACCCAGACTTCTACAAAGCGTTTTCAGCGGTTCCATCAGTTGAACCAATCTATGAATCCTTAAAGGAAATGAAAAGAAATGACATTCACATAGAAATCACGAATTTGGTTGTACCCAAGACAGGAGACTCCATTGAGAGATTAAGCGAGCTTGCAGCTTGGATAAGGGATGCACTTGGCAAAGACACACCATTCCATTTATTACGTTTCCATCCAGACTACCAATTGACAACAATCCCATCCACATCCATTGAAACTTTAGAGAAGGCGTATGCTGCTGTGAAAGAGGCTGGATTAAACTACGTTTACATTGGAAATGTGCCTGGACACCCCTACGAAAATACACATTGCCCAAACTGCAACGAAATGTTGATTAAACGTTTCAGCTTTGAAATCACAAAATGGAATCTTACAAAGGACATGCGTTGCCCAGCATGTGGACAAGAAATTCCCATTAAAGGTAAATTGCACACAAGTGGATACACGTATCCATACGCCTTGTTTTAATAACTCCTTAACTAGATTAAAATTGAGTGGAAATGTGGAGAATCCTCCGCCCAAACTCAGCAGCAGTGCTAAAGGATAAAATGGCCAGGAAAAGTCTGGCCAGATACTTTGCCGTCATGCAAGATGAAAAATCAGCGAAATTCATGATAGCGAAAAAGCTTCCAGCAGAATTCGATGAGAAAGACTCTGTAGAAGAGCTTTGGCGGGAACACGCAAGACTCACACAGAAATTTTACGAAATCGAGAAGGAAATCGACACAAGACAGAAAAGTCTGCAGGAGATGCCGACTTCGGAAAAATCTTATTTAGATTTGAAGATTGAAATCGCAAACAGAATCCTTCACAGCTGTCATTTCTGCACTCGAAGATGCGGCATCAACAGAGTTGAAGGCAAATTAGGCTATTGCAGATGCAGCAGGGAAATAACTGTTTCAAGCATCTTTGAACATATGGGTGAAGAACCTGAACTCGTGCCTTCTGGAACAATTTTTACCATGGGATGTTCAATGCGTTGTAAGCATTGCCAAAACTGGACAATTTCCCAATGGATGGAGAAAGGGGAAGTTTACAAACCGGAAAGATTAGCCAAAGAGATTGAACACTTGCGGATGAACGGTTGCAGAAACGCAAACCTTGTGGGCGGAGAACCGACACCATGGCTTCAACAATGGCTTGAAACCTTCAAGCACGTCAACGTGAACATTCCAGTTGTCTGGAACTCCAACAGCTATTACAGCCCAGAGACAGCACATCTCCTAGCTGGATTCGCCGATGTTTACCTATTAGACTTTAAGTACGGACCAGGCGAATGCGCCGAGAGAATCTCCGATGCACCAAACTATTGGGAAGCATGCACACGAAACCACTTAGAAGCCAAAAAATATGGCGAACCAATAATACGCATATTGGTTTTGCCAAACCATTTAGAATGCTGCACAAAGCCCATCATAAACTGGATAGCCAAAAACTTGGGCACAGAAACAAGGGTTAACGTCATGTTTCAGTACAGACCAGAGTGGCGAGCATACGAAATTCCGGAACTGCGAAGAAGACTGACAAGGGATGAAATGGAAAGGGCTATCCAATTAGCTAAGGAAGCGAATTTAGCAAACTTCATAACGTAATGGCGATTAGCAAGCAGATAAGCGAAAGCTATTTCTCAGAGCATATGTATTTCTAGAGACGAATAAGTGATTAAAATGCAATATTGCCCTGAATGTGGTGGCAAAATGAAATACATATCAGCAACTAAACAGTATGTGTGCAAAAGCTGTGGTCTGTCTCTAACACAGCAGGAACTGATGGAACTAAGAGAGAAGTTGAGGCCCACATTTGAATCCAGCGAAGAAGAGCGGAAACAACGGAGAAAAGAATACCTGAAATGGTGGTTTAGCAAGAAAAAATAAACATGCACTCAGCGTTTTTAAACGATGATTTAGCAAACAGCATAAAAGGGCAAAACCGGTTTACTTGGTAATGTTTTAACTTTAAAGGTGAAAAAATGAATCAAAAAATGGAAATAATCTGCATCGGCAACGAACTGTTAATAGGCAAAACATCGAACACAAACGCCCATTGGCTGGCTAAACGCGCTACCTCATTAGGGGTAATTGTGAAACGAATAACCGTTGTAGGCGATGATGTTGGCGAAATTGCAAGGGCCATGCGTGAAGCTCTAAAGCGGAAACCAAAGTTCATAATAACAACCGGTGGATTGGGACCAACTTTTG
>DAOUSM010000191.1 GCA_030627225.1 Candidatus Bathyarchaeota archaeon
CTTGAACCCTTTTGGGTATTAGTCCCAGCGGACCCGCCACTTTTAGAGCCAAAGCAATAACTGCACGAAATAACCATCATTAACGTTTACCTCTTCTGCCCAAGGTAATATATGATGCCGTGGTGGTGAGGCTTATTATGAAAGTCAAGCTCTAAACCTGCCAAATGAATTATTGTTTGAAAGTCTGGGAATAGCTCTTTGACTTCTTTGTAGGTGAAATAGTGAACGTAAGTGCCTATGTGTGAGACGTAGAACGTGTTTTCCTCGACTGGAGCTTGCTGAGACCTTAATTTTTTGCATAATGGTTCTTCGGTTGAGACAACGGAGACGTAAATAAAGCCGTTCTTCTTGACGCCTTTTCTCATTCTGACCGCGACCTCTTCTATTTCGCTTTTTTTAAGGAAGTTCAGAGATGCCCCAGCAACGATGATAAGCGAGTATTTGTCCTTGGATATTTTGAAATCTCTCAAATCACCCACGTGCGCTCTAATGTCTACATTCTTTTCCTTAGCCAATCGAAGACATCTGTTAACAGCTGTTTTAGATATGTCAATTCCCTCAACGTCAAATCCATTCTGAGCGAGGAAAATAGCATTCCTACCCTCACCCATTCCTAAATCTAAAACGAGACCCTTAGAGAGCAAATCGAGAAAGTGTACCAAGATAAAATCTGGCTTAAGCCCCCATTTACAAGCTTTTTCCGCATACAACCTTTCAAAATAGTCTGTCAATTTTTACACTGTCCAAAAATTATCTTAAGGATCATACTTAACAATTTCGTTAACATGGCATCCACCGTAAAATCTTAAGGTCGCCTCTGCTCAAAATTCGAATAATGTTCGATTTGCGAACGGAAATTATAAATTGCTAAAGCAATAATAAATGGTAAACACTTTGGTATTTGACTTATCAGTGTACAAGGGATTGTTATGAGCACCCATGCGGAAGAGTTAAAACTTCGGTTAATGACTATCGAACTGCTTAGGACAGCGAAGTACAAGAGAAATATTACATATCGCGTTTTGTCCTCTAAGACTGGTCTGCCAGTAACTGTTCTAAGTAGATATGCAAAGGGGCATGTTTTGCCAAATACAGCGCGGGCGAAACAGCTCTGGAAAGTATTAACGAAGCTTGTTGGTCTAGAAAGCGAGCTTCGCAGCAGAATAAGGTTTAATGAGGATGGATATTTTGATAACACTCAGATTATAGGTGATTTTAACATCCTTCAGCAGGCAGCCAACCATGCACTTGCGCATTTCGCTGGGAAACGTGTGACGAAGGTTTTGACAGCGGCTGTGGATGGTATTCCTTTGGGCACTATGGTTGCTAACTCCCTTGGGGTTAACTTGGTAATAGCTAAGAGAAGTAAAGAAGTTGGGGTTAAGGTCTTTCTTGAAGAAACCTATGTGCTTAAAGATTCGGGGGTAACTATGACGCTCTATATTCCAAAAGATGCAATTAGAAGGCGGGACAGCGTCTTAATTGTTGATGACATGGTTAAAACTGGGGAAACCCAAGCAGCACTGGTTAATTTGGTTCATAAAGCGAAAGCTGAAATCTCAGGAATTTTTTCGCTTATAGCTGTTGGAGAGGAATGGAAGAAGAAGCTGAAGCTTTCTGAGGGCTGCCCAATAGAAGTCATCACCTACGTTAAGGCACCTTAGGATTCAAGCAGTCATTTTTAACTGGACAAGAAGAGCATTTCCCCTTCCTACAGAATTCTTTGCCAAGTCTAAGCAAGGCTGTTTCAAAGTTAATGAAAGATTTTCCCTCAATCTTGTTTTCAGCACAGAACCTTTCCAGCTCCTTTAGAACCTTTCCAGCAGACTCTTCCCTTACTATTCCGAGGTTTTTGGCGGCTGAGACAACAAGCCCTGTGGGATTTGGTTTGGCTTTTTTCCAGATGTCACGTAATTCTCTTAGGAATATGCTTACGGTCACGTCGCCTATGCCTTTCCCCAAATCCTTTAGCTTCTTTTCCAAATCTATGGCGTCAGAAGCTTTGTCGTGGAGGAGGTTAAGGCTTCCGTTGTATTTTTCAGTAAGATTTCGCATAACTTCCAAAAGTTTGTCTGCGGTTTTAAAATCGTAGCGTGTGTAGCTTCCCTCATCAAGTATTTCAACTAGGCCATCCCATCCGGTTTCAAGAATTCTTTGGGGCGTTAAAACGTCACGTTTTTGGAAGCATTTGTAGGTTTTGATGACTGAGGTTTCGGTTATGGGTGCACCAAACAGTATGGACGCCAAAAACCATTTGAAAATCTCCTTATTCCTTCCATCCATGAGGTTTATACCTAAAATTTTGGAATATTTCTGTCCAAAATTTTCAACAAGAGGCTTTAGGCTTTCCCGTTTCATGACGTTTCCACTTTCTAACAAAGTTTTATACTGTTTACTGCATAAAACGGTTTAGTGAGGATTATGTTATGCGGACTATAGAGTGGCGTGATGGGACTGTTGTAACGATAGATCAGACAAGGCTTCCACACGAGACTGTGTTTTTGAAGATGAGAAACTGCAGAGAGGTGGCTGAAGCAA
>DAOUSM010000053.1 GCA_030627225.1 Candidatus Bathyarchaeota archaeon
AAGCCAGCAAGCTACTGCTGAATCTATTCCTCCACTTAGTAAACAGATGGCTTTAGGTTGGGAGCCGAGTGGAAAACCACTTACACCTTGCAGAGTTTCCGCGAAGACATAGGCATTCTCGTCTCTAACCTCAATGCTCATGGTGAACTGGGGATTTTTCAAATCCACTCGCAAATTTCGGTTTTTGAGCTGTGCTAAAATTTGTTTTCCAACTTCTTTGCAAACTTCCATGCTTGAGTATGGGTGTTTTCCAACTCTGCGACAGCGAACCGCGAAACTACTTCCATTTTCGAATATGGCGTCTGCTAATTCAACGGTTTTCTGTACTATTTCATTCATGTCAGAAGTTGTTTCTATGGCTGGAGAAACTGAAGAAATACCGAAGATACGTTTTAGTTTGCATGTGGTTTCCTCAACGTTTTTTGTTTTTATGTAGATTCTGCCGCGTTTGTGTATGAGTTTCTCGTAGAGAATACAGTGATGTTTTAAGGTTTTCCTTATATTTTTCAATAATAATTTTTCGTAAGCTCGTCTCGTCCATTCGCCTTTAATGCCTATTTCTCCGCCAAAGCGAACGATAATGGAATCAAAGTTCACCTAATCTGACCAACCTGCAATAAAAGGTGAGGAAAATTGGATTTAACGGTTGTGTTCTAAAGTTTCAATCGCACAATTGGAAAAATCATTTCTGTCATTTTTTATTTTGAAACAGTGTTTTAAGTAGAGGAAGGTCTTATGCCGTGTCTCTCATATGCAAGTCTTTTATTGACGAATATTTAACTTCTTCAAGGAATCGTTCATTTTATGAACCTAATGCTTGCTCTCAAATAGCATAAAACAAAAATCACATAACTGTTATAAAACAGTTTATGAGCTCTCAAGTTGAAATAATCCTTCTTGGAACGGGTGGAGGAAGATTTGCAACAATTACGCAAAAGAGACGTACTGCTGGAATACGTATAATAGGCAACGGCTTAAACATGCATTTAGACCCTGGACCCGGAGCACTGGTTTACTCGGTTAGCGAAGGATTCGATCCTCAGAAGCTTAACGCTGTTTTTGTTTCACACTCCCATCCAGACCATTATGTTGATGCTGAAGTTTTAATTGAGGCTATGACGCGGGGTATGACTCGGAAACGTGGAGTGTTAGCCGCTTCTAGAAGTGTCTTAAGTGGAAATGATGTGTGCGAGTCTTCAATTTCAAAGTATCATCAGCAAATGCCCGAAGAGAGAATTGAGGCGATGCCGAACATGAAATTTAAAGTTGGCAACTTTAACGTTTTAGTGACTGAAGCAAGACACACGGACCCTGACACTGTAGGCTTCAGATTTGAGACCTTGGAGTCTGGAGACTTCGCTTACACAAGTGACACAGAATACTTTGAAGGCATAGGCAAATACTATGAAGGCGTGAGGCTTCTCATATTATGCGTAATGAGACCAGCTGGAAAACCATGGAAAGGACACATGACAACAAACGATGCAATAAAAATAATCGAGGAAACTCATCCTGAACAAGCTGTTTTGACACATTTTGGAATGCAAATGATATTCAAAGGACCAGCAAGAGAGGCAAAGCTAATCGAAGAAAAAACAGGGATTCCAACGATTGCAGCTGTGGATGGAATGCTGATAGCTTTCGGAGAAACAATAAATGGGCAACGAAAAGCTAGAAGAACTCAGCAAGACTTAAACAAATTTTTCTAAAAGTATTTTTAACCAGAAGGTTTGTATAATATGCGGTAAGGAATGTAAAGTTTATGCGGATTGTGCTACGAATAGGTGGCTCTGTCGTCGCTTCCCCAATCAATCCAGCCCTAATCAACGAGTATGTGAACTTATTGGAGGATTTGAAGAAGCAGGGATATGAAGTGGCGGTTGTTGTTGGTGGCGGCGCCCTAGCAAGAGAATTCATCAAGGTTGCGAAAAATTTGGGACTTGATGAAAACGCTCAAGATGAGGTTGCAATTTCTGTTTCAAGAATTTTCGCTCAACTTTTCCTTAAAAAACTCGGGGAATTAGGCTGCAAAGCCATCCCATTAACAATTGAAGATGCTGTAAAATGTTTACATGAAGGAAAAATTGCAGTTATGGGCGGTTTAAAACCGGGCATGACCACGGATGCGGTCGCGGCGTTAATTGTTGAACAAGTAAATGCTGAATTGTTCATCAAAGCCACAGACCAGGAAGGCATCTACGATAAAGACCCTAGAAAGTACGCGGATGCTGTTAAGCTTGAACATTTAAGTTTCGAAGATTTACCCCGTGTATTCGCTGAAGATGAGCACAAGGCTGGAATACATCAGATTCTCGACCCGGAGGCTATCAAAATTCTTGAAAAGGGACGGGTTAAAGTTGTTGTTGTGAACGGGTTTAAACCTAAAAATGTTTTGTTAGCTGTTAAAGGAGAAAATGTTGGAACGCTGATTGCGTAATGTATTTTGCTGAACGTTTTTGAACGTAAAGCTTATATGTCACGTATGATATCAAGTGCGATATCGCTGGTGATATTATGTTTCAACGTCGCACTGAAATTAGAAAAAGGCTGCTCAGACTCATCGAAAAGTTCCGTGAGAAGGGAGCCGTTAGTTCTGATAAGGCAATGAGTATCGAGGAGTTGAATCTTCCGCCCAAATTCAAAGAGTTAATGAAAGGACGCTTAGGACGGTTAGGCATTTTCGTAGAGGTGGATGGCAAATATTACCTATCAGAGGAAAGGTTGAAGGAAGTTAAGGAACAACACTTGATGTTTGAGCATCCACCGCATCCATGGCATCCACCACGTCCATTCAAACGCTGGATAAGACATACTGCATGTGTCCCAAAAGGCTTCTTGAGATACTACGTGGTTAAACTGTTGAAGGAGAAACCTATGTCGGGATCAGAGATAATGGAGGAAATTGAAAGGGAAACGGGTGGACGTTGGAAACCAAGTCCCGGCTCAGTCTATCCGCTTCTAGCGTGGCTCCAAGACGACGGTTACACAAAAGAGCTACCAACAGAAGAAGGCGGAATAAAACGTTACAAGCTTACAGAGAAAGGTGAGAGATTCTTTGAAGAACAAATAAAACTAGAAGAAAGACTACGAAAAAAGTTAGAGTTTCTCGCACCCTTGCCCTTTGGCGGATTCTGGTTTAGCTTTCATCCAGAGAAATTACAGGAAATTCAAGAACCTGCCAGACGGTTTACTAGAGCACTTTTCAATCTTAAAATAGCTTTACAGGAAAATTTGACGGAGCAAGCATTAAAAGAGGTCAAGGAATTTTTGAATAGCACCGCTGAAAGAATTGAGGAAATAAGCAAGAAAATTAAAGAAGGAAAGTGAATGACTGAAGATGTGATAATGGCTGAGGGTTTAACTAAAGTTTTTAACAAAAGCCTAGTGGCGGTTGACCACGTAAATTTCAATGTTAAGGAAGGTGAAATCTTCGGTTTTCTGGGTTCTAATGGGCTGGAAAAACGACAACCATTAACATGCTAATAACCACCGCGGTAAATAACTATAACGTATAACAAAGGGGTGTCTGCACGAATGGGCACTTTCACACGTATCTGTCGATATATTTCAAAGAATTGGCCGCTTTTCCTAGTTAGTGTAGCTTGCATGCTTGTTAGTACATTTTTAAGTGTGCAAATTCCTCTCTTAACCAGAGCCGCCATTGACGACGTGATTACTCCGCTTGCTGAGGGCAAATTAGATGTTGCATTAGGCAGGAATATGCTTTTTATTTTAATGTTGGAAATTATAGGTCTCACAGTGGTAGTTGGCTTGTTTTCTTTCATTCAGCGGTATGCAAACACTTACTTCTCTCAAAAAGTGGTCTACGATATCAGAAACGATGTATTTGCTTCTTTGCAGAATCAAAGTTTTGCTTTTTACGACAGGACCCCCACAGGTCAGCTTTTGACGAAAGTAACAACTGACATGGATAGAGTAGGCAGGTTTGTAGGTTTCCAACTAGATCGTCTCATAAGCTCCATTATCCTCCTTGTTGCAACCTTGTATACTATGCTTTCCATCAACACTATGCTTACCCTGTTCCTTCTGCCAATAATGCCTCTTCTATTTGCTACCTTCTATTCATTTGGAGGAAAGATACGGCCACTCTTTACTCAGATGCGTGAACAATACGGCAACTTAACCTCTGTCTTACATGAAGCCATCGTAGGAATCAGGGTTGTAAGAGCCTTTGCGCAGGAAGACTTTGAAAGAAAAAAGTTCGAGTCTAAGAATGACGAGTACTTTCAAACAGCGTTAGCCTCAGCTAAAATTAGGGCGTTCTACATGCCTCTCATAGGTTTTCTCATAGGATTAGGCACAATCATAATCTTTTGCTACGGAGGGTTCGAAGTAATCAATGGAACGTTGACTATTGGAGCTTTAGTTGCGTTCACCGCATACTTAGCGATGCTGGTTATGCCCATGCGTTTCTTTGGCATGTTCATATCCGGTTATCACCTAACAATGGCTGCTGGCGCTAGGGTCTTTGAAGTTGTAGATGCTGAGACAGAGATAAAGGAGAAACCACATGCAGTGACGATGCCCAAATTAAAGGGGCACGTGAAATTTGAAAACGTCTCTTTCGGCTACGAAAAAGGTAGATCTATTTTAAAGAACATAACCTTTGAAGCAAAGCCTAGAGAAACCGTAGCCCTTCTGGGAGCAACGGGTTCTGGAAAAAGCACTATTATCCGTCTTATCCCCCGTTTTTATGATGTAACTTCAGGAAAAATCACAGTCGACGGCTATGACGTTAGAGATGTTAATCTCAGGTCTCTTCGAAAACAAATAGGCATAGTTGCACAAGAAACGTTCCTCTTCGCCATGACTATAAAGGAGAACATAGCCTATGGTAAACCGAAAGCCAAAATGGACGAAATAATTGCGGCAGCAAAGGTTGCAAGAGCTCACGAGTTCATTTCAGCCTTTCCCCGCGGCTATGACTCAGGGGTTGGGGAGAGAGGGGTAACTCTTTCAGGTGGTCAAAGGCAAAGAATAGCTATAGCAAGGGCTTTGCTGATGGATCCAAGGATACTCATTTTAGACGATTCAACTTCAAGCGTTGATGTGGAAACTGAGTATGAGATTCAGCAGGCTTTACAGGCCTTGCTTAAGAACAGAACTGCTTTTGTGATCACTCAGCGAGTTTCAACAATTAGAAACGCGGATAAAATTATTGTTCTTGAAAAAGGAGAGATCGTGGAAGAGGGCACTCATGAGGCTCTTATGACGAAGAAGGGAGCCTATTATCAGATTTACCAGACTCTATATGAAACACAGAAGCCAATTGTTGAAGCCGTTTCTGTGCGTGGGTCCTTGAAACAGGAGGAAACTAAGCAATGACTGGATTCCATCCGGGGGGGCCTGGACCTAGGCCTGGACATGGCCCTAGGCGTGGATTTGGCCCAGATTACGAAGAAGAAAGGTACACAAGAAAGATTTCAGATAGAGTTCTGATGGCGAGGCTACTTAGGTACTTACTGAAGTATAAGCGGAGATTCATAATCACAGCAGTCTCGGTGATTGTTGTTTCTTTAACCGGATTTTTGCCTCCCTATCTCCTTAAAGTTGCCGTTGACAGCTACATGGTAAGCGGCGACCTCGCCGGACTAATATTCATATCCATAATTCTGATCGGCGTTTATCTCGTCAACTGGGTCTTTGACTATCAGCGGACATATCAAATGTCTTGGATGGGACAAAATATGGTGAACGAACTAAGGAAACAATTGTTTTCGCATCTTCAAGATCTCTCGTTCAGCTTCTACGACAGATCTGAAGCTGGAGAAATAATCTCGCGTGTTACTAATGACACAGATACTTTAAGCGAAATATTTGTGCAAGGAGTTGTTACAGTGATCAGCGACGTTTTAACTCTTGTAGGCATAGTAGCCATGATGCTTTGGCTAAGCGTACCTCTGACCTTAGCCACGTTTTTAGTTATACCTCCCCTTGTATTACTGCTGTTCATCTCCCAATCTAGGCTTAGAAGGGCTTACAGGGCGACACGGAAGAAAATAGCAGCGGTCACAAGCAGACTTGAAGAGAGCGTTTCAGGTATAAGAGAAATTCAGTCTTTTACAAGAGAGCAAGAGTCAATGAAAGATTTTAGTCAAGTGAATGTAGAAAACCTTCAAGCTAATGTTCAAGCTGGCAAGCTCTTTGCTCTTCTGATGCCGTCGGTGCAAATAGTTGGAGCAATTGGAACATGTATTGTCTTGTGGTTCAGTGGAATGTTAACTGTAAGCGGAGGGATAACGCTGGGAACAGTTATAGCCTTCCTCCTTTACGTAAACAAATTTTTCGGACCACTAGTGGATTTGACAACGTTTTACAACACTGTTCAGTCATCCATGTCTGCAGCGGAAAGAATATTTGACACCCTTGACGCAAAACCTGAAATTACAGATACTCCTGATGCAATTGAACTTTCACATGTAAAAGGAGAAATCGTTTTTAACCATGTAACTTTCGGCTACGATCCAGCTCTCCCAGTACTAAAAGATGTGAATATTCATGTTGAACCGGGAAAAACATTAGCTATTGTAGGTCCAACAGGAGCTGGAAAGAGCACTATTGCGAAGCTTCTCGGCAGATTCTAT
>DAOUSM010000048.1 GCA_030627225.1 Candidatus Bathyarchaeota archaeon
ACATTTTTCTCTACCGGAACCGACTCGCCAGTTATCATTGACTCATCTATAAATGAGTGTCCATCAACTACTATTCCATCAACAGGAATTTTTTCTCCAGGTCTGACAATCACAATGTCGCCGACTTCAACTTCTTCAACTGGAGTTTCCCTTTCATTGTTATTCCGTAATACGATGGCATTTTTAGGCTGAAGTTCCATAAGTTTCTTAATTGTTTCTCCAGTTTTTTCAACAGCCACCTCCTCTAATAGCATACCAAGAGTTATAGTAGTGACGACAACAGCTGAAGCTTCGTAAAAAACCGGGCCATCAATGAAGAATGTTGAAAACAATGAATAGAAATAAGCGGCTGAAGCGCTTAAAGCAACAAGCACGTTCATGTCAGCGAACCTGTTTCTAAGTGAATTATATGCGCCTGTGTAGAAGTGCCAACCTACGATAAACTGGACAGGAGTCGTTAGTACCAACAATAAGAGTTTCTTTTCAGGAAAATCTAGAAAGTAGCTAATAACCGCGATTGGTATTGTTAATGCAAGTCCGAAAAAGATAAGCAACAACCTTCTCCTTATCGCTTTTTTACGTTCTTCAGCGGAAGTCTCCTCTTCTCCCTCCACAGCTTCATATCCAACCCTCTTAATGACTCCCTTAATTTCCTCAACGTTAATCCTGTCCAAATCAAGTCTTACAATAGCTTCTCTGGATGAAAAATTCACCTTAGCTTCTATGATCCCGTCAACTCTTGATAAGCCACTTTCAATTCGTTGCGCGCATGCGGGACAATGCATCCCAAGAATTTGAAGAACAACCTCTTTCTCCTTCATCTTAGGCCAGCTTTAACTAACTAAAACAGCTGTTAACTAACAATTAAGTGTTAAGCTAAATACAGTGAAATGGCTATTTGGCATATTTGAGAGTTAAATGTTTAAAAGGTAATGCTAGGAAGATTTCCATAATCCGTGGAGATTGCAGTACTCCCTCGCCTCAATTTTCTCTGCTTTTATCTCAAACTCTGCTTCCGGCTTGTCCCCTGGTTTTAAGAAACTTCTGTAAACCCTACCGTCGGCAATTATTTCTACCCATTCAATGTAGTGTTTTTCTTCCATGGGATGCGGAACACTGCCGACCTTAATCTTCACTTTGTTTCCAACTTTTTCTATTACCGGAACATGCTTTTCTAAGCCTACATCTTCAGTTTTTTCCGTCAGCAACTCCATTGGCTGGCCACAACATACAAGCTGGCCCACTCCGGAATGCAGAACCTCAACAATGTTTCCGCAGACGTTGCACCTGTAAATTTGCTTTAGTTCCGTCATTTTCTATCCCTTTAATATTCCTCACACTTAAGCTGGAAGTAGCTTCTCGGATGATCACACGAAGGACACTTTTCTGGTGGTTCCTTTCCAAAATGAACGTATCCACATTCTCGGCACACCCACCAAACTTCTTTCTCCTTTCTGAAAACGGTTCCAGCCTCTACCTCTCTTAGCAATTTCTTATACCTTTCTTCATGATGTTCTTCTGCTTTGGCAATTGCCATTAATCTTGCTGCAATCTCAGGAAAACCTTCTTTTTCAGCAACATCTGCAAATTCCGGATACATTTCCGTATGTTCATAATTTTCTCCAGCAATCGCGGCTTTCAAATTTTCCACCGTGCTACCAAGAACTGTGGGAGCCGCTGCTTCCACTTTAATCTCATCTGGTTTTTCGCTGCTTTTCTTTTTCAACTCATTAATTAACTTGAATAGATTGCTTGCATGTTCCTTTTCATTCTCTGCGGTGATCAGAAAGATTTCTGCGATCTGTTCAAAACCTTCATTCTTGGCATTCTTTGCATAGAACGTATAACGATTTCTTGCCTGACTTTCACCAATAAACGCTTTCACCAAATTTTCAATAGTGTTTTTCAATTTTTACTCACCTCAGTTTGTTAAATTTATAAAACATGTATGGTTATTTAAAATTTCATCAGCCAGTCTGTCTAATGCCTTAAAGTCCTCTTCCTTTGGGACGCCTTTTATGACAACAGGATCAAGCAACTCCATTTTTAGATTAGACATCATTCCTCTGATTTGTTCCACCATTCTTCCGCCCCAGCCATAGGACCCAATTATTGATGCAAACCTCAGTTTCGGTCTCAAAGCATTTGCAAGATAAACCGCGTAAACAACATTCGGATGCGGACCGCCTAAGACCGTAGGCGAACCTATTACAATCGTTGCAGCATCTACTAAAGCCACTGCCAATTTTCCAATATCCGCTTTGGCTAAATTGAACTGCTTCACGGTTATGCCCCTTTCAACTAAAGCAGCAACAAAATATTCCACCATCTTCTTGGTGCTGCCATGCATTGAGATGTAAGGCAACACAACGATGTTTTTAGGCGGGGCGTAACCCCAGTCTCTGTACGCTTCAAGTATTAACTCTGGCTTGTCACAGATGGGACCATGACTTGGCGCTATCACGTCTATTTGTAAATCTTTTATCTTCTCTAAATTCTTCTGAATCACTTTCCTAAAAGGCATCATGATTTCTGCATAATATCTCTTAGCAGCCTCGTAAAATGTTGCTTCATCAGTGACATACAAATCAGATGTTGCAAGATGAGAACCGAACAAATCGCAGGTGAAGAGTATCTTGTCTTCTCTCAGATATGTGAGCATCGTCTCTGGCCAATGAACCCAAGGAGCATGGATAAACTCTAATGTTTTATCTCCCAGCGATAGAGTTTCTCCATCTTCCACGGTTACAATTTTGCTTTCAGGAATCAGGAGCAAGTTCATGAGCAAGTTTTTACATTTAGGAGTTGCAACAACCATGGCATTTGGATACAGCTTCAACATTTGAGGCAGCGTTCCTGAATGGTCCTGTTCCGCATGGTTTGCAACAGCATAATCTATATCCTTAACATCCAGCCGATTTAGGTTATCTATCAATACACTCGCCATAGTGGGATCAACAGTGTCTATCAAAGCTGTTTTTTCGCTGCCCTTAATCAGATAAGCATTGTAACTTGTCCCGTCAGGAAGCGGAATAAGTTCGTCGAAAAATCGCCTATCCCAATCAACCGCTCCAACCCAGTAAATATTCGCTTTTAATTCTCTCGGCTTCATTCTTTATTTCATTCCACCTTTTCAATCTGGTCTTTTGTTGCTCCGCAAACTGGGCAGACCCAGTCATCAGGCAGTTCTTCAAACGAGGTACCTGGCGGTATTCCAGATTCTGGGTCTCCTTTTCCGGGGTCATATGTATACCCGCAAACAGTGCATCTGTACTTTGCCATTTTACCGCCTCCTTTCCCTTCTTCTTTTATGTAAGTTGGAGCCGCTTTAGGAACTATACCTCTCTTTACTTCATGGTAATAAGAATAGGTCATAGGTCCCTCATCGGTGAGAACTTCGGCATCAACCACTTTACCAATGAAAATGGTATGGGTGCCTGCATCAACTTCTTTAATCACTTCAGCCTCTAAATATGCAACTGCGTTGTCCAAAACTATTGGTGCACCAGTTCTGCCCACTTTATAATTTATCCCCTCAAACTTGTCTATATCCCTTCCAGATTTGAATCCGAAATGACCTATAAACTTTAATGGTGTATTTTTTGAAAGAACTGAAACAGCAAAAACGTTGCTTTCTTGGATAAACTCATGCGTGAAGTTCTGCTTATTAACGCTTACTGCTATTGTTGCTGGTTCAGACGTTGTTTGGAATACTGTATTGGCAATCTGACCGTTAAAGCCATCCTTTTTTCTGGAAGTTACGACGTACAAGCCATAACTTATTTTATGTAATGCTTTACGATTCACTTTTCCACCTCAGATTCCTTTGAGACGCATACCGTATTCATTCTTTATCACTCTTTTATATACTTAAGATTATGGCTTATTATCACTTCGTGTGTTGAGTGTTAATACATGAAGTAAATGAGGCTCTTTTTGCCGTTAGGTCAGCAATCATAGGCATTAAAAATCGGTTGGGAGAAGGAAATTACGAAAGGTAGTGCTAACGTGTACTTCAGAAAGTATTAAAAAGTGAAGGATAAAAAATGAATAATATGAAAGGAAAGCATCTAGTTACTATAACTTTTTTAACTGTTCTGATAGTTGCAGCAGTGATTTCGTATACCAAGTTTCAATCCCAACAAGCAACAGAATCTTCTCCTTTTCTAATAGTGAATGGCAGTGACTTAATTCTGAATGGGACAACTCTTCGAGGAGAGATTGGCGCAAACCATGCAGATCTTGTTTGGTCCTTCATGAACGAGAGCTACACGAAATATGATAATGGCACCAAGGTTATTGAAGATGCTGGACAATACGGCATTAGAGCCCTACGTTTTTCTGCAACAGGGCTTACAACAGAATTTCTGGAACTTTGGCATAATAATAAAACAAGATTCTGGGAATGTTTCGATAGAATGGTAGCAACAGCATCCGCTAATCATGTGTATTTAATTCCCGTCTTGATATGGACTACATGGAATGAAGACCTCGGAATGTTTGAGCCCTTCCACAATTTCTCGAGAAAAATCGGAATTTTAAAATCAGCAGAAATTGACAACAAAAGTCAAGTGTTCGTTCCGAATTCCACAGCAAATCAAATGTTCAAAAATTTCACTAGAGAACTTATCACAAGATATAAGGATAACCCGACAATTTTGATGTGGGAAATAGGCAATGAACTCAACCTGGTTTACGGAAGAGCTGAACGATACTTTAATAATATAACAGATCTGCATGATTTCTTACAAGATACTACAACATTCATACGTAGTATAGACCCAAATCATCCTATTGAATCAGGGATGGCTGCACCAACAATAAAAGTATCTTCTGAAGACATACCTCAAGGAGAAACGCTTGACGAAGCACTAGGCTATTTTATCCTTTTCAATCTGTACGTGGATATTGCCAGCATTCACACATACAAGCATTATAATACGTCAGATAGAGATCAGTGTGGAGAAGTATATGGAATAAGCGAGGAAGAATACATCTGCCTGTTCTGGAACATTTCAAAAACCATGAAAAAACCAATGATAATAGGAGAATTCGGAGAACAAGGGCCAGAGAACGCAGATTCCGCACCTAACAATAGCAAATTCATTGAAGAAGTCATAAACACGACACGAAAACATGGAATACCTTTAGCCTTAATATGGGAATGGGAAGTGCCAAACGAAACATTAGTAGGCAAAGAAAGAAGGCGATGGAATGTTGGCCCAGAAAAAACTCCTCATATTATAAATCTTATTCCAGAACTTCCTCCACTAACTATTCTACCATTACTTATGGTTATCTCAATAATCACCATCACATCTGCAAAGAAAATCCGAAAAGGAAAACAGCTCACCACCTGTAAATAGGAGCTATAGAGGTTTTCAGAGAGCAGCAAAGCTCTCGTTAAAAAGAGAGGTATCCGAGGTTAATGACGCATAAATCCCTCAATAAACCATAATTCACGGCGCTAAGCCGGGGGTGGGAATTGAACCCACATATAGCGGCTCTGCAGGCCGCCGCCTGAACCGTTCGGCCACCCCGGCACCATAGAAATCTTGTTAATCAGACTGTTATAAACGTTATCAGCCAGCTTTATATTTGCCCTTTTTCAGAAACTGCTTCTCGTAGATTTCTCTGACCCTTTGTATAGTGTCTGCTTCTTCAGAAGTTTTGTCTTCTCTTATGCGGTTTATTCTTGCAAAACGCAAAGCCATACCGCACTTGTATTTTGGGCTCTTCTGAATCTCATTGTATAGTACTTCAACAACTATTTTAGGAATTACAATCACTCTTCTATGCTCTTCTTTTATGGCTAGTTCTTTAAGCCGCCGTGTCATTTCGATCATTTCCGCATCTGTCAACCCCTTGAAGGTTTTACCCACAGTTAAGAATTCACCTGATTCAGCGTCCCGCGCAGCCAAATAATAGTCTGAAAGCCACTCGTGTCTTCGTCCATAACCATATTCAGCCGCAACAACAACTAAATCTAAGGGTTCAAGAACAGGCTTTATCTTAAGCCAATGTTTTCCACGAATCCCAAGCGTGTATTTGCTGTCAAGTTTTTTCGCCACCAGCCCCTCATGCCCAGCTTCCATTGCCTCTTTCAAGAATTGTTCAGCTTCATCCACGTTATCGGTAACTATCTGCTTTGTTAATGATATTTCTCCAATGTTTTCAGCCAAAATTTGTCTCCGCTGCACGTATGGAACCGAAATCAGGCTTTCTCCATTAAGATATAAAATGTCAAACAGGTAAAGTTTCACGGGAATCTTTTCAATAATATCTTCTATTGCGTGAACCCTTTTGAACCTTCGCATCAGATGCTGAAAAGGAACTGGATGGCCTGAACCATCAACGGCAATCACTTCACCCTCAAAGATTGCTTCCTTTGCTTTCACATTTTTCCGAACTGTTTCAACGATTTCTGGCAGACTTCCTGTTACGTTGGTTAACCTTCTACTAAAAATTCTCACATCGTCACCACGTTTGTGAATTTGAACCCTTGCTCCATCCAACTTATATTCGCAGGCTGTTTCACCACCATGTTCTCTTAAGGCTTCAGCAACATCGTTTGCCATCTGAGCCAACATAAGCCTAACAGGCCTGAAAACCCTAAAGCCGATTTTCAACAATTCCTCTTTACCCTGCGTTTTCGCTATCGCAGCAACCTCTCCTATGTCGCCAATAGTCATGCCTGCCTCCTGCACAGCTTCCACTGGAATTTGAAAGGCTTTGGAGACTGCTTGCTCCATCAATCCCTCATAGAAACCTGTCCGCATTTCACCTATGAAAATTTTAACCAGATATTTGGCTTCGATTG
>DAOUSM010000102.1 GCA_030627225.1 Candidatus Bathyarchaeota archaeon
CGAAAAGTGTAAAAGACAAAAAAGATTTTCAGAAAGCTGGAGCAATCACATTATTTATTGGTGTGGTCCGTGGAGAGACATCGAAAGGTGAAAAGGTTCAGAAATTAGAAATAGAAGCTTATGAAGAAAAAGCAAATGAAGTGTTAGCAAACATTTGCAGCGATTTAAAGAAGAGCGAAGGCATAGTGGATGTTCAAATTCATCATTTACTCGGGGAATTTAGCGTTGGCGAAGACTTGGTGTATGTTTTAGTTGCAGGCTCGCATCGCAAAACTGTTTTTCCAGTTTTAGAGGAAGCAGTGAATAGATACAAGAAAGAAGCCCCCATTTTCAAGAAGGAATATGTGACAAACGAAAAGGGTGAAACCACAGCCTATTGGGTAAGTGAACAAAGAAAACAATAAGAGCCTATTTTGCAATTTGCAAAGAATTATTAAGCATGTTATGGAGAAAGTATGAAAGCGGAGATGAAAACTTGGAAAAGAAAAGCTACGCGTGGTTTGAAAGACGTCGCAGAACAAAAGCATTAGACTTGGCGCAATCACAGATAACGAAGGCACTCGACACTGTGACTTTACTTCATTATGCAATACAAAGCATTTCGGAAGCAAAGAAAAAAGAGGCAATGCAACACATCGAGAACCTCTTTAAGGTAGAAAAAGAGGTGGATAGCCTACGAACAGAAGTTTTTAAGGAATTGTCCAAGGGCTCAGCGTTATTTGCAGAATACCGTGAAGACTTGATGCACCTTGTGAAAAGACTCGACACACTAGCAGACCATGTAAAAGACGCAGCGAGATGCATCAAAATGCTCGCAGACTCCCAAATCCCAAAAGAACTATGGAAGAACACGGTACATACAACTTCAACTTTAGTGGAATGTGCCCAAGCTTTACGTGGTAGTATTGAAAAAATTGCCGTAGACCCGTCAGAAGCAATAAAAGGAGCTAAAAAGGTTGAGAAAATTGAACATGAAATTGATGAAGACTACCTCAAAACAAAGTCTTTGTTTGTCAAATACGCAGAAGAGATGAACTGCGGCTCAATGGTGATATTTGATGACTTAATTGAGTTCATTGAACACGCCGCTGACATGTGTGCTGACACAGCCGACTACATTGTAATACTTGCAAGCAGAGAATAAATAATATCATCTGCACTTCAGGCTGAATATAACAAAGAAAGAAAATCTTCGAATGTTAGGTATCTACTCAACTATAAGATGCCGCTTCTCGAAATTGAATCATAGGCATCCACAAGTTACTCGTTATTTCACGAGAATGCGTTCAAATTTTACTAGCATTCGCATAGTCTAGATCGCGTTCTCTAGCCAAAATAAGCTCAAAATAAGTCTAAAATTCGAGGTTCTCTGGGCATGCAGAATGGAAAGACATTTAAAGAGTACAGTTCAAAATACCTTTATAGGATGCTGCCGAGCATGATTGCTCATTAGTGAGTGTATTTCGATTTAATTAGTTGAGCAGCTCAGCTCTTTTCTTGAGTGAGGGTTTTGATGTTTAAATATTTGAGAAGAGAGTTTAGCTTCGTATCTGGAAACGTTTTGATACTCTTGATTGGCTGGGCAGTCACTGATTTTGCTTACGTTCTTCCCGACACTTATTATTCACTATTTGTTGAATCTCTGGGTGCTTCACCTTTTCTAATAGGCACTATTTTGTCTGCATCTTGGTTTGTCATGGCTTTTTTGCAATTGGCTGGTGGCTATTGGGCAGACAAACGGGGAAGAAAAATTTTGATCATAAGTGCGAGTTTTGGCAGAGCTCTTATCTTTCTGATTTTTGCAGCTGCTCCTACCTGGCATTTTATCCTTCTAGGCGAAATATTGGTAGGCGTATCTGCCATATCTCAACCTGCTTTGATGGCGATTGTGGCAGATTCATTGCCCCCCGAGAAACGCGGTTTGGGCTTTTCTCTTTCAATGGTAGTTGGCGCTACTTCTATTCTTTCGCCGATTGTTGCTGGGATCCTATACTTAAAATACGATTTGGTAAATGGTATGAGGATAGCATACTTGATAGTTTCAGCCTGCTGGTTCGCTTCTGGATTAATACTTTTTAGGTTGACGGAGACCTTGAAAACTGAAAAGACTAATGTTTCTTGGACAGAAGTCTTCAAACAATATCCGAAGGCATTTAAGGAGTGTATAACTGTTTGGAAATTTGTACCAAAATCTATGCTTTACCTTCTTCTCGTTTTTACGCCAGTAACGTTTTTTATTAGAATGTGCATGCCGTACTACGTACTTTATGCAAATCACGCTCTGAAAATCGAGGAGTTTCAATGGGCACTGTTACAAACCTCTTATTCTGTAGCCTTTTACAGTTTACTGCTTCCAACAGGCAAGTTGGTTGATGTCTTCGGCAGGAAAAAACCACTTTTGCTGTCCTCAGTATTTTTCGCTTTCGGAATTGTATTATTTATATATGGTGACGTAGCAAGGCTTTACATTTTCTTTGCGTTGTCTGCCATTGGTAATGCTCTAATCTTTACCGCATATCCTTCTTTGCAAGCTGATTTGACCCCAAAAGAGTATAGGGGAAAGGTAATGGGCTTCTCAAACTTCATAGACTGCCTTTTAGGTTCCGGAGCATTACTTCTAGGCGGCTTTTTGTACGAAAACGTTTCCCCAATTACCCCTTTTCTTTTGCTATTAGCCATAATGATTTTCACAGCAGTGGCAACGTTCATTTTCATCACGGAACCTAAAACCAAAGAGAACTAATAAAGCAGAAACCGTGTTTTCCATTAAGCGACAGCTATATGTATAGTGCGGGGGGTGGGATTTGAACCCACGAACCCCTACGGGACAGCCGCCTCAGGGCTGCGCCTTTGACCAGGCTTGGCAACCCCCGCGTATGCTTGCCCTCTTATTTCTAAATTTACGGTTGAAATTAAATCTTGCTTTAATTCAGTGGGGTTCCTTCTTGACTGTAGCAAATGAAAAGGGAGAGTTAATGGATTTTGCATAGAAGCCTTGGGTAAGGAAAACGCTCAGAAGTACATGGAGCTTAAGACGCAAGAATGGAGGAAGTATGAACCACATACACCAAATAACAAAATATAATACTATACTTATGCCCGACTTTGATGCTGGAAAGAATGGATAAGAATAACTAATGGGATTCCGGAAGTAATACGGGTTGCTTATGATATAACCCGTAAACCTCAAGCAACGATTGAACGAGGATAGGTGTTTTACTAAACCCTATGCTTCTGTATTAAATCCTCAATTTTCGCTTCTTTAAGCAGATTTACATGCTTAACCAGGCCATTTACAACGGCATCAAAAACTTTTTTGCCTTTTTCTGCAGAGGCTGTCGTTGATTTTCCAAACACTCCCGAACTTGTATAGTCCACAGTGTCCAGTGAAAATATTATGCCTTCTGTTTGCGCGGTGTGTCTGCGAGGTTTCTCATCTACAGCCCTATCCATACTCACAATATGCGGGTGTAAAGCCAAATTCACTGAAGTTTCCTCAGCCGCAGCATGTCCCTTTTCTTCTGGTTTGAAAAGGTCTGGCAAAAGCTTGTTTGCAACCTCCCACCAGTGAAAGATTGATGCAAAAATCCCTTTTTCTCTAAGCTCTCTAGCCATCTCCATAAGAGCACAGCGGTTGCCCCCGTGTCCATTAACTATCACGATTTTTCTGACACCATAATAACTAAGCGCCAAGCAAACTTCTTTCACATAGCTTTTGAACGTTTTAGGAGATATGTAGATGGTTCCCCAAAACTGTTTATGATGAGAACTTACACCAAAAGGAACCACTTGTAGACAAAGCACTCCTGTGCGTTTGGCAGTTTCTTCGGCTATAGCTTTAGCTATCAAATGGTCTGTTCCAAGCGGATTTTGAGGCCCATGTTGCTCGTTTGAGCCTACTGGAAGAATTGCAATGTCGTTTTTTGTGAAATATTTTTTAGCTTCGGTCCAGCTCATTTCATGAAGCATAACCTTCAAGGCTTTCACCCATCACGAAATTGTTTTATTACAAGGCAATCGAATATAAGCTTGCAGTTCCGCTTGGTGAAAAACTTTGAAGGCGGTGATTCTCGCAGGAGGCTTCGGCACAAGGCTGAGACCCTTAAGCTGCACAAGACCAAAAACCATCTTCCCAATAGTCAACAAGCCTCTATTACAGTGGATCTTTGAGAGACTAGCTAAGAACAGGGTAAACGAGGCCATATTGGCA
>DAOUSM010000192.1 GCA_030627225.1 Candidatus Bathyarchaeota archaeon
AGCGTATTCTATCATGAAGACTGCAGAGGTATTCGCGAGCCAGTAATGCGTATAGAGGGTCCATACGGTGAATTCTGCATATATGAAACGCCTCTGCTTGGTTTACTCTGTCAGGCATCGGGCGTGGCAACACGTGCCGCCAGAATAAGGAAAGTGGCTGGAGAAAAAACATTGGTATCATTTGGTATCCGTCGCATGCATCCGGCTTTGTCTCCTATGATTGACCGCGCCTCGTACATAGGGGGCTTCGATGGAGTATCAAGCTTGAGTGGAGCAAAACTTTTAGGCTTAAAACCAGTTGGAACCATGCCTCATGCGTTGATAATAATTTTCAGAGACCAAGTTAAGGCTTGGAAAGCCTTTAACGAGGTTATGTCGCCTGAAATTCCAAGAGTTGCCTTAGTGGATACTTATTCGGATGAGAAGATGGAAGCCATACTGGCTGCTGAAGCACTAAAAGAACGTTTACATGCGGTTCGTTTAGACACGCCAGCATCAAGGAAGGGAAACTTCGCCGAACTCATCCATGAGGTAAGGTGGGAACTTGACTTAAGAGGCTTTAATCACGTGAAAATCTTTGTTTCAGGAGGTTTAAGCGAAGAAAACGTCAGAGAGTTAAGCGAAGCTGGAGCAGACGCCTTTGGAGTAGGTACGTCAGTAAGTAATGCTCCCACCATAGACTTCGCCATGGACATAGTCGAAATCGATGGTAAACTATGCGCCAAAAGAGGGAAAATGGGTGGTAGAAAAGAAGTTTGGCGATGCAAGAAATGCCTAACAGATGTGGTTTTACCTTTCGACAAGCCTCAACCAAAATGTCTATCTTGCGGAGGAAAAACAGAGCCGATGCTCAAACCTATAATAAAAAATGGGAAAATTGTATCCAAATTACCTAAACCAAACGAAATTCGTGAGTATGTGCTTAAACAGATCAGTAAACTCAAACTTGAAAAAGTTTCACCTATAACCACCTATTCTAAACGTAAGCTGGAAGTGAAATAAGTAGAAAAAGAAAGAGAGCTCAGTCGGGGAATGGGCAGGTTTTGGTTGGGCAGCCGCCTGCATATTCTGATTCTGCAGAGACAAATCTTTTCTTTTCAGTTTTTACTTCTCCTATGTTGAGAACTTGCTCTGGTTTGCTTCCATATCGGTAGACAGTTATTCCCTTGCATTTCAGCTTATAAGCTAACCAAAACACTTTTTTCACATCCTCAATTGTGGCGTCTTGTGGAAGATTAACGGTTTTTGAAACCGCATTGTCAGTGTATTTCTGAAAAGCCGCTTGCATCCTAACATGCCACTCTGGCTGAATATCTAAAGCCGTAACAAAAATTCTCTTAACATCTTCGGGAACTCCCTTAATTCCCTGAACTGAACCCGTTCTCGCTATTTCCTCAAGAAGTTCAGCACCGTAGAATCCTCTCTCCTTTGCTATCATCTCGAACAACGGATTAATTTCGAAAAGCCTTGTTCCTTCTAAAACCTTTCTCATAAAAGAGATTGCAAATAGCGGCTCGATTCCAGAGGAACAACCAGCTATTATGCTTATGCTTCCCGTTGGTGCTATCGTTGTTATCGTGGCATTTCTCATAGCTTGATACTTGTCTTTCCAAACACTTCTATCAAAGTTCGGAAACGAACCTCTTACTTCACCGAGCTCCATGGATTTCTTCCTAGCTTCTTCCGTGACAAATTTCATTATTTTCTCAGCAAGCTCCAAAGCCTCCTCAGAATCGTAGGGAACTCCAAGCTTTATGAGCATATCCGCGAACCCCATCACACCCAAACCTATCTTCCTATTAGCCTTAGTCATCTTCTCTATTTCCTTCAAAGGAAACCTATTCGCGTCAATAACATCGTCAAGAAAGTGAACAGCGTTTCTCACAGTCTCTCTCAGCTTCTCCCAGTTTACCTTTCTGTTTTCAACCATCCTAGAAAGATTTACGGAGCCGAGATTGCAAGACTCGTAAGGAAGCAACGGCTGCTCGGCACAGGGATTGGTCGCCTCTATTCTCCCAACTTCTGGAATTGGATTGTGCCTGTTAATTTCATCAATAAAGATGACTCCGGGGTCTCCGCCCTCCCAAGCGGATTTTGCCATCAGATTCCAAACTTCTTTAGCTTTGAGCCTTCTCACTTTTTCTTTATTTCTCGGGTTGATTAACCAATATTCTCCGTCTTCTTCTAGGGTTTTCATGAAATCATCAGTAACAGCCACTGAAATGTTAAAGTTTGAAAGAACTCCCGGCTTTTGTTTAGAAGTTATGAACTCAACTATGTCTGGGTGATCGGCTCTTAAAACTCCCATCATGGCGCCTCTTCTTTTTCCTCCGGCTTTTATGACGTCTGTTGCTGCATCGAAAACATGCATGAAACTTACGGGACCAGAGGCCACTCCCTTAGTTGATTTAACTATGTCTCCCTTGGGTCTTAATTTAGAAAAGTCAAAGCCGACTCCTCCACCGCTCTTTTCGATCAAAGCCATGTTTTTCACCGCAGTGAAAATGCTTTCCAAAGAATCCTC
>DAOUSM010000103.1 GCA_030627225.1 Candidatus Bathyarchaeota archaeon
ACCGATCCTACGGATGTTTCTTCTGAAGAAAAAGTTTCAATAACCTTAGACGCAAATAAAGCCGCCTGGATCAGCGATGAGATAAAAAGCGCCATAACAAGACTTGGATTGTCTAAGGACTCCAGATTGTTTATATCGTCTGAAGGAGCCAAGGTTAGTGTTGAAACAACGCTGGTTGGTCTTATGCATGAAAGCGTTGCGAAGGTTAATGGAGTTATGGAAAGGGTTCCTTACAGTGAATCTATGTGTGTAGGCTTTGAGTTCATAAAATCTAAAGATTGGAATTCCTTTGCAGCAGATATATCTGAACTTGCAATCGAAGCAGCAAGTTCTAAAACTCCGCCGCCTGGAACCTATCCGGTGGTTGTTGACCCTGAAGTCTTTGGGGTGGTGCTTCACGAAGCCTTTGGACATGCATCCGAAGGCGATCTAGTGTTTACTGGCGAATCCGTACTCCACAATAAGCTTGGCGTCCAATTAGCAAGTAATTTTGTAACAGTAATTGATGAAGGAACGGTTGAAGGAGGGTACTTCTATCCATTTGACGATGAGGGAACGAAGAAAGGAAGAACAGTCATAGTCGAAAACGGTATTCTGAAGAGCTACCTTCACGACAGAAATTCAGCTTCGCAGTTTGGGGTTGAGTCAACTGGTAATGGAAGAGCCCAAGACTTTGAGAACATACCAATAGTTAGACAGACAAACTATTACCTGCAGCCTAGAGACCACAAGTTTGAAGAGCTGATTGAGGACATAGACTTTGGAATATATGTTAGGGAAAAAGGATGGACTGGAGGACAAGTTGAGCCCGGCATGGGAACCTTCACCTTCGGTGTTGGACCATCTAAGGTTATAAGGAATGGTGAATTAGCCGAAACAGTTAGAGGCGTAGTCATCAGCGGTTCGATTCTTGAAACACTGAAAACGGTTGATGTTGTTGGAAAAGATCTAAAAATCAGAACGAATGTTTTCGGCGCTTGCGGGAAGGGTGGACAAAGAGCTTCGGTTGGTATGGGAGGTCCTCATGTTAGGATTCGTAAAATGACGGTTGGAGGAAGGTGAAAGAATGGAATTAGCTGAATTAGCTGTTAAAAAAGCTTTAGGTATGGGTGTAACTGAGGCGGAAGCCTACGTACAAAGGGCAAAAACAATTCGAGTTGAATTTTCCGAGGAAATTGAAAATTTCACAGCGATTGAATCCATAGGAATGGGCTTGAGAGTTGCCTTAGGTAAAAAAATTGCAATGTACTCCACCTCAATTTTGGACGAAAGTGAAATCAGCGAGGCTGCGACTAGAGCGGTTAAAATAGCTAAAGTTGCACCTGAAGACCCTCACTGGAAACACATAAACAAAAAATTTGGCAAAGCACCGGCTGAAGGATATTATGACGAAACGTTGGAAAACTTAGATTACCAAGAAATCGTTGAAACGTTGAATTCAGCAGTAAACCGCATGAAGGATTACGACGATAGGGTTAGGCCGACCCGAGGATTTTTAACGACATCGATTTCAGATGTTTCGATAGCAAACAGTTATAGCGAAAGCTGTGAAAGAAAAGAAACCAATATAGCCGTTTGGATGAGAACTAAAGCTGAAGAAGCCGGAATGAAGAGCACAGGAACCGAACACCAAGAGGCGAGATTTTGGAAGGAAATCAGCTTTGAAGACTTGGCTGTTAAGGCTGCGGAAAAAGCCGTAAAATTCTTGAGAGCTAAACCTATTTCAAGCGGCAAGATGTCCGTTATAATCAGAAACCAAATTTTCGCGAACATACTTGGAGTTATTCTAAGCGGCCCAATAAACGCAGACTGGGTTCAGAAAGGTAGATCTCCACTATCAAACAAGCTTGGAACTCAGATAGCCTCCGAAAACATCAACATTGTTGATGACGGAATAATGCGTGGAGGTTGGCAAACAAAACCCTTCGACGATGAGGGGCACCCAACCCAGAGAACACCAGTCGTTGAAAAGGGCATCCTTAAAAACTATCTTTACGACATATATACCGCCCTAAAGGATAATGTAGATTCAACAGGAAACGCTCAGAGACTCTATTATTGGATGAACCCACAACCCTCGCCAAACAACTTAATCTTAAAATCTGGAGGAGCAGAACCCGAAGAAATTATTCACGGAACAAGAAAAGGAATCTATATTGAGGAAACAATTGGGGAATGGCTTTCAAACCCTGTTAGTGGGAATCTTAACGCCACAGTAACTCATGGATATCTCGTGGAAAATGGCGAACTAACGGAACCAATTAAAGGAGTGGTGATTTCAGGGAATTTCTACGAACTTCTCAAAAACGGAATAGAAATTATAGGCAACGACCTAAGAAATAGCATGCAAAACTACTCGCCGACAGTTAAGCTTACTCAACTAACAATAGCAGGAAAATAAGATCAAGTGAAAACGAACCATTCAACTTACTTCCCTTTTTCTCCAAGAATTTTGAAATAAAAGCGTTTCTTGTTCTCTGCATCTACGCCTCTTTTTCACTTCTCAACTGAAACCTTGCTTACGCCCACTTCTTTCTCAAGCCTTATCACGTGTTCAGCCTTTTCTGCAAAGGCTTCGCTGTGCGTAACTGCTATTATCTGTTCTATAGCTTTGAAGCGTGATATTGCTTCGGCTAGACGATCTATTGAGCCGTCTTCTCTTCCAAGGCTTTCGGTGGGTTCATCAAGTAGGAGCATGCTTAATCCATGGCCTGTTCTGGACTGCATAATTAATTGTCCGAGTCCGAGACGGTATGCAAAGGCAAGCAATGTTCTTTCTCCGCCAGATAGGTTTGAAACTTCTCTTTCAACACCGCTTTCGCTTTTCACATATGGCGTATAAGTCTCGTCGATTAAGACGTTTATTAGAGGCCCTTTTCCACCCATTAGGCTGTCAAGAACTTGCTGGACAAAGTTTCTTAGGACTTTTACAAATTCGCTTCGCAATTTAGGCTGAATACTCCTGTAAGCGTCGCGTATACCACCGATAATCTCAACAACCTTTACTATTTTCTCCATGCGTTCAATTTTCTTTTGAGCCTGGTCAATTCTCTCTTTTATTTCGTCTAGACGCCTAATCAGGTCTTTTTTGCGGTTTTCCTTAGTTCGCAAATCGGATTCTAGCAAATAAAATTGTCTGAAAACTTGTTCTCTTCGAGCTCTCGCAGCTTCAAGCTCTGATATATCGAATCTGCTGATTTCTGCTCGCACAGCCTCAAGCTGCATGCGCAATTCATTCTCTAGCTTTTGTTTCTCCTCAAACTCTTTTGAAAGCTCAGCCAATGCTTGAGATTCTTCGTTTATACGAGTTTTTAACTCCTCAACTCTTGGAGTAAGCATCTGCAAGTTTGAAAATGCAGCGTTTGCCTTGTTCTTTATTTGCTGCAGTTCTTCGATGTCGTGTTGAAGCTGACCTATGGTTTTTTGTCGTTCACTGTTTTCTTCTTGAATTCTTTCCATTAGGTTGTCTTTGTATTCCTCTGTTAAGGGCTGGAGGCAGAGCGGACAGCGGTTTTCAGCAGACAGCGAAGAAATTCTTTTCTTGTCTGTTTGCATCCCTCTGAGAGTTGCTTCTTGTTCACCCTTTAGGCTAGCGATCTGGTCATCAAACGTTGCTACGTATCGCCTTAAGGCTTCAATCGGCTGGTCTGGAGAAACTCCAATTTCCTTAAGCCCAGCCTTATGAGATTCTATCTGCGTTTCCACAGTGTTCAAACGTTGCTTCAAATTCTCAACAGCAATTTTTTCCCCTTCAATTCTCTCAGCTAAAGATGCTGATGCATCCTCCACATTCGTCAGGTTTGCTTGTATCTGCGCCTCTTTCTGTTTAAGCTCCTCAGTGAGAGCTTTCACCTCTTCCAGCTTTTTAAGCTTCAAATCAGCCTCTTCCAAGGCTTTTTTGGCTTCAGCCAGCTTTCTCGCCATGTCTTGAAGTTCAATTTCGATGAGTGAAAATTCTTCAACTGCATGGTTATACTCAGTATTTAGCTTTTCCATTCCAACAACGTCTGGGTCCTTTTCATAGGCTCTTCTTTCTCCTTCGTATTCACGTTGATATCCAGCGAGATTGCTCCATGCTTTTTCGTAGTCTGACAAACCGAACAATTCATCTAGGCGTTTTTGCCGCTCTCTTGGTCTGGCGTCTAAAAGTTCCTTTAAGCGTTCTTGTCTAACCCACACTATCTCACGGAAAAGCTCCTTATCCA
>DAOUSM010000105.1 GCA_030627225.1 Candidatus Bathyarchaeota archaeon
CCCGGTAACAGGCGCAGTAGAACAGGAAGAAACAGCATGGGCAGGTGAAGAAGTCATTCCACCGAGCCCACCCGAGAAGTGGTACGCATACTTCACTTATGTGATCCAGGGAGAGGAAGAGGCTGAAGAAGAGGCTGAGATGGGTGCTCGCACTATTGGCTACTGGAAGAACCACCTAGAGGCATGGCCAGAGGACTTCGAGTTCATGGACGAGTCCAACCAAACAGAACTCCTGACCTACTTCCCAGGCAGGGGTGCTGAGGAAGATGGCATGGCCCAATGGGAGAAGGTCAGGGTGCAACTATTGGCTGTGAAGCTGAACATCGTCTGCTTCGGTCCTGACACTGAGTGTAACTTTGACTATAGCCAGTGGGAGTACGAGGGAGAAGACATTGAATTTTGGATCGGCAAGGCTTACGCTTTCCTCGATAAATACATGGAAACTACGCCTCGCCCAGGAGATGAAGACTGGAACGAATACATGGAGCTAGGCTCTGAAATCTACGAAGCCTTAGACGCCTTCAACAACATGGGCGACGAGGTCTTCGAAGCCGACTAGTAGCACAAGAAATAACCTAGTGAAACCTAAAATCCCATCTTTTTTTTCTTTTAAAAACCTTTTAGTTTAGTACCAGAAACAGAAAAATCTTCTTTATTAGTTGGTAAGCTGCACACTGTGCACATATATCAATATTAGTGATGGGTTTAAAAGTAAAAGTGAAGAGTTCAACGGTTTTAGGCTCCGTCTTAGTTCAATGTTAGAGCCACATAATCCTAACGCATAAGTAGTGCTTGCCAATTTTCTGATTCATGCATACGTATTGTTATTTTCGTTTTAGGATGGATAAGAGGGCTATGATTAAGAAGGCTACGCCTGCCCAGAATCCGCTTCCTGTAAAGAGCCAAACGATAACGGCGATGATGGTAGCGGGTAAGAAGAAAAATAAGACTTTAGCGATTAGCAGTATGATGATAATTCCTATTACAACAAGAATTAATAATCCAATCAAATCCAAAACACTGAGCAAAGGCATACAAATCTCCTCAACAAACATTGTGTTTCAATTCTTGCATTTAAATTTTCAGAAAAAGGAAAACTAATCCATTTTACCTTTAGTCCAAATACGCGGAGTTAAACCGCTGGGTCGTTAAACATTCAAAGAGAGTAGGTTAGAAGCACCCAAATAGTATTCACACCCTCTTTCAACCATGCTTTCAAATTCAGAACAGACTCGCACCGAAGTTCGTAAACAGCCCTCACGATTAAAACTGTAATGAAAGCCAAACATCTGTCATAACCCTACAGGTTCCGGTTAACTTGTAAGCAGCAACTTGTCAAAATATCATAGAAAAAGGAAGGAAGCACGGTATTACGTGCTAAGAACAGAAACGCTACATTTTCTATTGCGTAAGATCTACAATTTCTGCTTTTGGAGCGTTTTCTTTAACTGAAGCTATCCCATTCTTGCAAGCATCTTTTGTTGTATAGGCTTCGCCTACTGCTATTATTTCGCCATTAGGAGCCTTTAACCTGAATCTGAATTGCCCGCTTGCATCCTTGTAGATTTCAAATTTTGGCATTCTTTCCATTGTTTTTCACATTTTGTAATTGTGAAAGTAAATATAAAATACTTTTGTTAGTAAAATGGGTGCTCAATGTGTATAACCAGACATTCCAAGAAAAATTCAAAAGCGGCCAAAAGCGATGAGTCGCCATCTTATTTATGGTCCGAAAGAGGAAAAAATAGGGTTATGAACGTGCCTTTACCAGAATCCGCCTTTCGTGGTTACCTTTATTTCTGCGTCTAACTCTCCGATCCCTGCTGTTCTAAATGTGAACTTGTAGCGTCCAGCCGGTATTTCCATCCACCTACTTGTATAAGTGGTTTGGCCTCCTTGTGTTGCAACATGGCTCCAGATTTCTTCATCTCCAGAAGTGATTTTAGCAGACCATAACACGTTGCCGCTTTCAACCTTTATTTCCACCTGCAGCGACCCGTGTAACCATGGTACATCGAACTCCTTCTCTTCTTTCTGCGCCGTCATCCCGTCGATGGACATAGGGAAGCTAACAACCGTTCTGGGATATGTAACTGCGGCATAGACACCGAACACTACTACTACGATTATCACAATTAACACGATTGCCTTTAGAGCCCTAGACATAGCCATTTTCATTACCTTCTTAACTATTTGACCCATTGAGCAGTTGAAGCATTATGACGCCGGCGATTTTCTCAGCTCAAGATAGTCTGTCAATGTCAATATTCCTTCTATTATGAGGAACAGTCCGATGATCCATGCAATGAGTTCTGGCCAAACTATTACTATGATTCCGAAGATGATGCATATAACGGCAAGAATGGGTTTCGAAACTGTTATGCCGATCTTTTTCAACTCTTTCTCTACTTCTTTAGCCATACATTCTCACTTCCAGCGAAGATATGCACCGATTGAATATTTAAAATTTTAAGCAGCTATCAAAGTGAAATTCGAATAAACCGAATTAAGGGAAGAATTAAAAGTATGTGGAAAAGATCGGGCTCTCTAAATAGCTAGCCTACTGTCCCATTTTCTACATCTTATTCATTGATGCCAAAGGAAAATCTGCTCAACAGTTCAACTGTTCTACAAAATTCGAACATTAATGTTCGGTTTTTGTCTAAAAAATAGCCTTAAATCAAACATGTTTCTCAAAAATACACGGTGTAGGCTTACTAAGCTATTAAATAAGATAAATTTATGGAGAAAGGATGATGAAGACAAAAAATGTTGTGGTTACAAGTTTCATCCAAGAACCATGTGAAATCAAGACTAAACTTGTTAAGGGTCTTTTAGATCTTATAGTTTTGAAGTTTCTGTCCATTCATCCAATACATGGATACCGAATCATCACGAGTATACGAAAGAATTTCGGGGTGTATTTTGGTCCCAGCACCATTTATTCGCTTCTAAGCGTTCTTGAAAAGAGGGAGTGCGTCGAAAGCTACTGGGATGTAACCAGCAAAAAACCCAAGAAAATATACTGCTTAACAGCTAAGGGTCAAGCCTTGCTGAATCTCAATGAGGACATGCTAAACGATATATGTAGAAAACTTGGACTGCACCAAAATATGCTAACTGAATACTGCGAATATGGAAACATTGTGAAAGTGGAAACAATCAATAATATATCATCTTCGCATTCGAAAGGTTAGGAGACGGGAGAAGCCATGAGCATTTCCCAACGCAGAAAGCTTTGCCTAATTATTCCTTTCTTCTCACTTCTTTTCGTATTGCTAATCGTCCCGATAATTACTGTCGCATATCCACAGCCTGGTTCATCGCTTGACCCTAAAGTGACTCTTGAACAAACAGTTGACTCTACAACACCGAAACCCGGCGACAAAATAAACTTTAACATCACCTACTCAAACCCGATGAGCCAGACAGCGCATAATGTTACCATATTCGAATGGATACCTTCAGGTTTGATTTTCATCAGCTCAAAACCATTTTACGACGGCGTCAGCAACCCTGATGAGGGCTTCTTTAGATGGAGTCGAGGTAACGTTGCGCCTAGTGGGGCCGGCACAATAATTGTCAGCGCAATGGTCGATAATGTGCCGGTTGGAACCAACATAACAAACACTGTATACTTAACATATGAATATGAAAATGGTACAATAGTTGAAGTAACATCAAGCATAAGCATAATGGTGGCACAGGGAGCCGGCGTAGACGTTTATCCTAACGAAATTCACGGAATTCCGCCAAGCACCAACGCAGAAACGAATTACACCATCACTGTTTCCAACACAGGAAACGCCCCTGACATTTTTAACATATCCCTCAGCTCCATTGCCTTTGACCCTACCCCTGGTGTCTTCCCCAAAGAGTGGACCATAGAACTATATAACTCGACAGGATACCTAATCGCCACATTAAAAGATGACGTAAGTAGCAATCACTCTTCATGGACTGAATGGGGCACATTGACGACCGTCACGCTTGGACCTAGCGATTTAACGTGGTTCGAAATCCGTGTTATTGAACCTGAAGGTACGAGTGGGTCTGGTGATGCCTACATCAAAGTCTGCCTAACCGCCACATCGCAATTCGACCCAACCATATCGGACACTAGTGAGTCA
>DAOUSM010000146.1 GCA_030627225.1 Candidatus Bathyarchaeota archaeon
ACACTCACTTGGCGTCGGAAAACTTTCTCTCCTAATTTCTGACGGAACTGACCATGACCAGTTCCTTCTGACGGCTGCTGCGGTGTTGCATGATGTGGGTAATGGGCCATTTCCTCATATCTCGGATAAGCTAATGGAGGACATGCTAGGGTTTAAACATGAAGGAGCTGTGAGCTTCGCTTTCGAGAACAGTCCTATGAAGGACTCTTTAATTTTGGAGGGGTACGGCTTAGACCTAGAGGAAGTCGCCTCTATTGTTAATAGTGAACACAGACTCTCGCCTCTCTTGAACGGTCACCCTGACCTCGACAACGCGGACAACATCCATCGCTTCATGAATACGATCCCAGGGAGGCCGCTAAGCAAAGCATCATACCAGCCATCGGAGATTGCTACCTCCATGTCTCTCGAAACCGGAGGAATAGAGATATCTGAAGACCTCAGAAGAAGATGGCTCAGAGACAGGGAGAAGATATATCGTTATCTATGGAACGACAGACTCAACATGATTGCCTGGACTATGCTTGGAAGAGCAATAAGAATTCTAAGGGACGAGTTAACTCCAAAATTCTTCACGATGACCAACAAGGAAGCATTCCACCTCATACGGTCGAGGCTGCCTAAATTAGCAAAGGGACTAAAAAAGAAGGAGTTCAAGATTCTTCTTGATAGGAAATACAGCATACTCAGAGGGGCGGCTCGGAAGCTCTCATACTCAACAAATCTTAGAAAAATTGAAGACGAGTTATGCAGGGAGACGGGTCTCGAGGACTGGTCCATAGGCTTGACGGTAGATCAGCCACTTATAAGAGAAAAGGCTGATCATTGGAGGGTTTATTTGGTAGCTTATAAAGGCGGTGAAGAACCCAAGATTCTTCTTGAAGATATACTATCTAGCTCTACCCTTTCCACTAACTGACTGAAAAGTCTCTTTACTATGATATACAGAAGCGCAATACCTATTTGTCTGCGAACTTTTTAAGCTGGTTTATGGCTTCTCGTTTCAACTGGTACATTTGTTTTATAGTTAAGAACTTCTCACGGAATGGTTGTTTCAAGCTGTCTATATAGTTGTTTGCTGAAACCGTTTTCCTTTTTAATCTCTGATAAGCTGATGTTCATTTGTTAGCCTTGCATCAATGTTTGATTTATGAATTCTCCTCTCACGTATTGATGCGGATAAATTTTTGTTGCTGTTAGTTTGCAACCTTCCGCTATCGTCACATCGTCTGCAATAACCGAAACTGAATCTATTTTGGTCCGTTTTCTTAGGCTTGAGCATATTGTTACGTGTCTTCCTATGATGCTTTCTTTTATTTCCGCTTTTTCCCCTATTATAACCCTATCCATAACTGCAGAATTTTCTATCACAACGCCTTTGCCAATTTTTGTGTAGTTGTCAATGCATGAATTCGCTATTCTCACGTTATCGCTTATTTTGCAGTGTCTTCCTATGAGAACTGAGCCTTCAACCTCTATTTTTCCTTGCTTAATCTTTCTTATGATTTCTTTTCTTCGTTTCATTGATTCTTTGCTTTCTCCTTGAACCCATATTCTGTCTTCTTCGTTTATTCTTCCACCAAAGTCTGTCAGTGAGGAAAAGCATCCGTCAAGCATGTCTCGCATGGCTTCTAAATACCGTCTTGGAGTGCCTACATCATACCAGCTTCCCTTTAAAGTGTAGCCATACACTGATCTACCGCTTTTTATCAGGTAGGGGATGAAATCGAAACCGAAATCTAGGCGATGCCTCTGCTTAATTATCTGTTTGACTCCCTTTTCTTTGAAGATTTTCCTTATTTCTGGAGAAACCATGTACAAGCCTGTGTTGGCAAGGTTTGACGGTGCCTCTTTTGGTGTGGGTTTTTCAACAAATCTTGAAATTCTCATGGCTTTATTTACGTCAGCTATTCCATAACCTTCCACGTCTTCAACTTCTCTTAACGCTATAGTCATAACTGCTCCTTTCTTTTGGTGAAATTCCACAAGCTCCTTCAAGTTTACGTCGAAAATGTTGTCGCCTTGTACGGCAAAGACAGGGTCCCTAACGTTGTAATATTCCATGTTTATCCTTGCGGAGTCTGCGCTTCCAAGGTCGTCCACGTTTGGTTGATATTTTACGTGGACACGTGGGCTTATGCCATATCTTGAGGAAAACCCATAACCCGACTCAAAATAGTCGTGTAAATCCCTATAGTTTGTGTAGCCTTTCACTCCGAAGATGAAGTTTTTAATACCTTGATGTGCAAGGGACAATAAAGAAAATTCTATTAGTGGTCTGTTTAAGAGGCGGAGACATGCCTTGCTTGTTTCTGCTGTGAGTGGTAGAAGACGCTTAGCTTTTCCACCAACTGGAATTATCACTCTTAATCTTTCTGGTGCATAGTTGTCGCGCAAAAAGGTGCCACCAAACTTTTTATTAAAGAATGTACTTGCATTAAACGTATTAAACTTTCGAATCTAAACGTGAATTTTATAACTTTAATGAAAGCCTTATGAGTTATTGTAAGGTTTGAACAATTATGGATAAACTCGGCGGTTATCTACGTTTGATGCGTCCTGTAAATTGTTTAATGATGGGTTTTGCTGTTATGGTCGGTGCATCACTCGCAAATCCTCGTGTTTTAGGTACTTCTTGGCTAAATCTTATCTGCGGATTCATTACTGGTTTTATGTTAACCGCTGCATCCATGGCTATAAACGACTACTATGATAGGGAAATCGACGCTGTAAATGAGCCTAACCGCCCAATTCCAAGCGGCTTGATTAAACCAAGAGAAGCCCTAGCTTTTGCGTTTGTTCTCACAGCGATAGGTTTCGCAACTGCATATTCAACGAACATTTTTAGTTTTGTGATAGCCATAATCGCGTGGATAGTCTTTGTAACTTACACTGTTGCTGGAAAGCGCAGCGGACTGCCCGGCAATTTCCTCGTCAGCGCATGCGTAGCAATACCGTTCATTTACGGAAGTGTAGCAACAGTTAATGAGGTTAAGTTGAACGTTCTGATTTTTGTTTCCATGGCTTTTCTTTCAAACACTGGCAGAGAAATAACTAAGGGGATTGTAGACGTTAAAGGCGATAGAATGCAAAGTGTGAAAACATTGGCTGTTCGTTACGGAGAGAAAAACGCAGCAATTGCAGCAACAGTTTTTTATTTACTTGCGGTTTTGTTAAGTCCGATACCTCGGCTTCTAAACCTCGTTTCTTTATGGTTTATTCCTTTGGTGGCTATAACTG
>DAOUSM010000153.1 GCA_030627225.1 Candidatus Bathyarchaeota archaeon
ATTACTGGATCGGGTGAGGAGACTAGGGATTTTACGTTTGTTGGGGATATTGTTGATGGGACGCTTAGGATGGGTGTTGTTGAGGAGGCGGTTGGTGAGGCGGTTAATTTGGCTTCTGAGACTGAGACGCGTGTGATTGATTTGGCTAATTGGATTAATGAGCTTGTTGGGAATGAGGTTGGGATAGTTTTTAGGCCGAGGAGGGATTGGGATAAGGTTGTTAAGCGGAGGGCTTCTATTGAGAAGGCTAGGAAAATTTTGGGGTATGAGCCTAAGACGGATATGAAGACTGGTTTAAAGAAGACTTACGAGTGGATCTTGGAAAACAGGGAGAATATAGGGGCATCCGTTAGTTTCTAGGGAAAACTTCGAAATGGACGGTTATGTTTTAAGGTACATGAGGGGTTTTGGCGGTTCAAAGCAAAGTAATAGCGGTTGCGGTGTCGAAAAGTGGTGCTCTTATAAGGTTAACAGAAAAGGGTTTATAATCACGGCTTTCCCTATGAGTGATAGAAGGAAAAGGAGGATGTATCGTCTTTGGCGAAGACTGTGGTTCTTGCCGTGGATGTTGAAGGGTTGGTTAGTGAAACCGCTGAGAAGTACAGCTTGGATTTGCCCTCAAAGATAGTGATGTTTCACTATGATGAGGAAGCGGATACCCTTTACGTGCATTTTGAGTATCCATCGAAGAGCGTTGACAGTAAAATAGTGGACAAACATGGTGAAATCATACTGGGCTTAGATCAAGATGACCGAGTAGTTAGCATGACGATAATAAATGCATCGACACATAAAGCCCCTAAAAATTAATGGTTGCGTCAAATTTTACGGAAAAAGGGGCTGGGATGGTTTTTTAGCAGGCTAGCCGCAGAGCTTTGGATAAAAGGTCACAGAGACATCATGGATAATATGGCGTATGCTCACGCAGTGAAAACGCAGCATACTTCATGACTCTTGACGAGGCTTTTAAGTTAAGTTTTTAAGGTTTAGTGTTTAATGACTTGTTTTTGATGGTTATCGCTGTGATGTTGACTCGGGATATGTTGGTTTCGATTAGGCGGGTGGCTATGCGTAAGCGTGTTTGGTTTAAGGTTTTAGACAGGTGTGAGCGGGCTGTTTTCAGCCTCACCATCAGATGCGTCGAGAAGATCAGAAGCGTAAAGTTGGCCATGGTAGTGAAGGCCATTGTTGATAAGCTGGAGGAGGCTGTGAGGAGTAGGGTGGAGAGGTTGATGGGTAGTGTTGGAAGCTCGCTTGCTCGAAGGATTGCCGAGATTGCGGTTTCATGGGGAAATCTTGAAGCTGAGAAGTGGGCTTTAGATAAGGGTTTCATAAGATATGTGACGGTTATGGAAATGAATCGGCCTTTTTCACGTTTCTGAATGGATGGAATTGTTTTGGAAAAAGTAAAGGCGAGTGTTCGCGTGTTAGAAGCTGGAAAGGGTTTGGAGGAGATTGCTGTTGTTGGTGTTCCAGCTTTTAATGAGGAGAGAGCTATTACAGAGTTTGGAAAGTTGGGCGTGTGAGAATGTGGGAAGCTTTTAGTAAGAGTTCTCTATTTAAAAGGTTGTATGAGTGATGACATTGGTGAGTAAGGCTCAGTTGATTGAGCGTCTTAGGAAGGGCAAGTACTGGTTTAATGAGGATGACTTAGTGGAACCGATAGACTGGGCTTTTGTGGCTTCGCTGCCGGCTGATGTCCGTTTAGGTTTGGAACTTTACATGGAGGGTAGGGTTTCCATCGGTAAGGCTGCTGAGGTTTCAGGGTTGTCTCTTCGTAAGTTTGACGAATTACGTGCGAGGGCAAGGGTGCCTATGCATACTCCTGCTGTGTTAGAGGTTTAGGTTCTGCCGATCGTTTCGGATTCTACGCCAATAATTTATCTGGGGAAAATTGGTGGTTTATCTTTGCTTAAACAACTTTATGAATGTGTGTATGTTCCCGATTCTGTTTGGAAGGAGCTGGTTGTGCCTTTAGCTGAAGCTTGGGCGGAAATACCTGAGGATGTATCGGAGATAATTGATGCTTATTCTGGGAGGTGGCTTACGCCTAAACCTCTTGAGCAAAAATATCGGAGGTTAAGCCAGGAATTGGTAACGTATGGCATTCATGAAAGTCAGGCGGATGCGATAGCGTTGGCTAAACAACTTAAAGCAGATTTCTTTCTTACAAACGATGAGGCAGCCAGAAAAGTTGCGTTGAAACATAAGGTTAGAACGAGATGGCTAACCGAGGTTCTTTTGGAAGCGTTAAAGGTCGGCTTGATTAGAGATCCACAGAATTTTGATGAAATGTTGGATAGGCTGGTGTCAAGGGGTCTATGGATTCGAAAAACCCTTGTTCAGGATGCCAAGAACAGGGCTAGAGAAATTAGTTGTGTTAAAGGATAGATTTGGCTAAGATTATGGAAACTCTTAAGACCTTTTTAATAGGCGTTGTTGGCTTGATTTGGAAATGGGTGAGGCTGAGCTCTATAGCTGGTTTAAGGAAGGCTTATGAGTGGATTGTTGAGGACAGGGATAAGATAGAGGCGTGTGTTAGGTTTTGAAAGAGGCTGGAGCTGGTTCAGAGGGTAAGCCGTTTGTTGTTGTCGGTGTTCCAGCGTTTAATGAAGAGAGGACGATTGCTAGGGTTGTTTTGGAGGCGCAGAAGTATGCGGATAGGGTTGTTGTTTGTGATGATGGTTCGTCGGATATAACGGCTGAGATAGCGGAAAGGCTTGGGGCTGAGGTGATCAGGCATGGGCGGAATTTGGGTTATGGTGCTGCTATTAGGAGTTTGTTTAGGCGTGCTAGGGAGTTGAATGCGGATGTTTTGGTTACTTTGGATGCTGATGGGCAGCATGATCCAGGTGAGATTCCGAATGTTGTGAGGCCTGTTGTTGATGGTGTGGCTGATGTGGTTATTGGTTCGAGGTTTGTTGATGAGCGTTTGGCAAGGGTTATGCCTTGGTACAGGCGTGTTGGTGTGAGGTTTATCACTAGGCTTACGAATAATACTGCGAAGTATGGTGTTAGAGATGCTCAAAGCGGTTTTAGGGCTTATAGTCGGTGGGCTTTGGATGTTTTGAATATGTTTGAGGATGGGATGGGTGTTAGTGCTGAGATTTTGATTAGTGCTAGGA
>DAOUSM010000175.1 GCA_030627225.1 Candidatus Bathyarchaeota archaeon
TATGCGAGAAGCCTCATTAACAACGATAGCCATGCAAGCTGGACCAATACCACTTGACAAAGCAGAAATCGGAACTCCTTTATATTTTCCTGTGAAACTGCGAAATTCACGGTGACAAGAAACCTCTCTGGCGAAATCCCAAAAACTGGCAATTTTCGGAACACGGTCTGGGTCGCCTGGCACAAGCAAATATTCAGCCAAGTCGCCTTTTTCGCATGCAATATGGTACTGCTTTCCATCCAAGGCTGTCGGATGCACATATCTCACCAAGATAAAATATGCTATTCGCCTTTAATAATTAAAGCAGAAGCCCTCAAGATGAGGGAATCGTTTATAGATGCTAACGAAAGTTAAAGTTTCTTCGGCATCACCAAGTCTGCTATGTCCACGCTGTGTTCGTAAATCTGTTTTAAAATGGAAGCAACCGCTAGAATATGCGATACAATATCAAGTGACTGCGCCCTAGCAACCTTTTCGATATCAGCGAATGTTTTTTCAATTTTCCCCCGCATATCCCGCACACCTTCAGCTAAGTCTACAGCGCCCGTGAAAAAGGCTTTTAAGGCTTTCTCATGAGCCTCGAAGCAAGCCATGTGAAAGGCGACAAGTAACTTCTTTAAATCTTCTGTCAACTTTGTGCCTTTTAACTCAACCGTTTTTAATGCTGCCCGTACGCATTCGTCGCCTATTGCCTCCACCAGACTCGCTGCTAGACGATAATCTAGACATTCAATTGGGCGAACACCCAGTCTCTCACTTAAACCGGGGGTCTGAATTACCGTGCGTAAAATGCGAACGAGAAGGAAGTAAAGTCTGTTAACTTCGTCGTCGCGGGCTATAACACTTTTCGCTAAATGCAGGTCTCCATCCACTAGGGCATTAACCACATCACGGTGCATACCAGCAGCAATGGCATAGCCTCGGCGAAGAATCTTCTCTGGTGGAAAGCCCGAAGGCTCCAGCAAACACTGCAAAACAATGCTTGAGTAGTCCTCCTCAACAATTTCCAACCCAATTAAACGGCTAACGGTCTTCTTAACTATGTCTCGCACTTCAAAGCTAATACGCTCCTTCGCCTCAACACGAATAATGTCAAAGCCAAGCAGATACTTGCCAACAATTTCACGGCTTAAATAGGCCCCAGGCTTTAAAGTAATAGTGTGGGGGGAAGGCTCGACGCCATACTTAGGGTCGATAATAAGTCTGCCGTCACTAGTCTCGCTAAGGGACACGATAGACCCTCGTTTCAAACCATACCGTTCAGCCCAAGGTTTAGGTATACAAACGAAAAATGTGCCACTCGCAGTGCGTTGAACTTTGCGTAATTCACTCATTCACATCACCATATTAATAACGAAAGCACAAACGCTCGGATATTAACACATCTAAACAAAAACCGGATATATAAATTTAAACGTGCGTGTTTGAATTGAAAAAAAGTGTTATAATCGGTATAGACCTAGCTGGAAAACCAGAAAACCCCACAGGATGGGCGCTCTGTGAAAACAAAAAAGTGAGAACAAACCTCGTCTACACGGATGACGAAATATCAGAAGCCATCACACAGAGTAAACCGACAATCATAGCAATTGACGCCCCCTTCAGTCTTCCAAAAAGCGGGATTCTTAGAAAGGCAGACAGAGAAATGATAAAGAGGGGATATCGGGTTTTTCCACCAGCCCTTCCCGCCATGAAGAAACTCACAACACGAGCCATAAAATTAAACAAGTTAATAGCAGAAAGTGGATACAAGACAATAGAAGTGCACCCTACATCAACACGCAAAGCCCTTAACATGCCACCAAAGGACTGGGAAGAAATTCAAACAATCCTGAAGCGCATAGGGTTAGAAGGAGACCTCAAAGTGCGCACCTTAACCTCCCATGAACTTGACGCTGTTACAGCCGCTTTAACAGCGCATCTTTACATGCAAAACCAAACAGAAGCCATAGGAGACGAGGAAGAAGGCTATATAATTGTTCCCAAAAAACAGGACTGGAGAACCCTTCAAATATGAACGAAACAGAAAAACTGCGGAAAGCCGTAGAGTTGACAATCGCGGCAGGATACCAACTCAACAAAGAAGCATTCGAATTCCTAAGCACAGCAGCCTCAACAGAAGACCCAACAGAAATCATAAGCAAGGCAATACAAAAAATGGAAGCCCTAAAAGAAAAACCATTGTTTATTGACAAAAGTTTTCTGGAACAACTTGTGAAAGAATTGGAACCAGCAAAAGAAATTCTCATTCAGCCATTGGAAGAACCGATCCAAACATTGCCAGAGCCACAAATAACAGAAGGAAAAAGACCATTCCGCCCATATGCAAAGGAAGTTGAAGCAAACATCAACGTAATTGAGGACCCAAGCAGTAAACTAAGTTCAAGTGGAACAATCGAGAATTATTTAGAATATTTCCGAGACAGATTCAGGCGAATAGAAAAGCTGTTGAGGCAAAGGATAGACGTCAAAAGTGCCGCATCAGTTATGGATGCCCTAAAAGCTCCGGCAAACACAAAGCTCAAAATAATTGGCATGATAACAGAGAAAAGAGAATCCAAACAGAAAATACTGTTAACGATTGAAGACTTGCATGCAAACACCAGGGTGCTTGTACCACAAAACGCCCCGCAGAACCTCCTTAAAAAAGCACGGTTACTCTTGCTTGACCAAGTTATCTGCCTAAGCGTTGTAAAAACAAGAAGCAACCTTCTAATCGCTGAGGACATAATCATGCCTGACATTGCCCCAAAGCCTCAACATAAGGCTCCGA
>DAOUSM010000166.1 GCA_030627225.1 Candidatus Bathyarchaeota archaeon
TTCAAATGAAGATAGCTGTGCTAGTTTACGAGTATCCTCCGAAAATTGTCGGTGGTTTAGGAACCTATGCGGCTGAAATTACGAGAAAGTTTGTTTTAATGGATCATGATGTCACAGTTTTCACTATGAACGATGACACTCGTAGCCTTCCAACACGGGAAATTTGGCGCGGCATAGAGATTCACCGTCCAATGCACATTGACATTTCCGATTCTCTGCCAGACGTGATTGCAGAAGACATCAAGAAATGGGGTAGAGGCATCCAGTTATTCTCTAAAATCCTTGTTTACAATTATTTAAGCGCCTCGAAACTTGTCAATGAACTCATCAGAAAAGAGAACTTTAAATATGACATTGTGATTGCGCATGACTGGCTTTCAGCCATTTCAGGGATAACCATTAAGAAGGAGCTTGGAATACCCTTCGCATTTCATGTTCACTCAACAGAGAAGGGAAGAACCCTTGGAAACGGCTCAGAAGTTGTAAGTAACATCGAACTTCGCGGCGCCAATGCAGCGGACTTAATTATAACAGTTTCTTATGCCATGAAAGATGAACTCATAAAACTTGACTTCCCAAAAGATAGAATTAAAGTATGTTACAACGGTGTGGATCCCAAAAAATATGACCTAGGAACAGTAGATGCTGAGCAGATCAGAAAAGTTAGAGAGTTTTATGGTATTAAAGATGATGAATTCATGGTTCTCTTCATCGGTAGACTTGTTGGCGTTAAGGGCGTTGACAGGCTCATAATGGCTATGCCTCATGTTTTACAGAAAATACCCAAGGCAAAACTTGTCATTGTTGGTTTAGGTGACCTACAGGACTATATGGTTAATTTAGTTAGAACCATGAAACTTCAGGATTCTGTAAAATTTCGCTTCGAATTTCTTCCGGAAGAAGAACGCATCCTCCATTATGCCGCTTGCGATGTTGCAGTTTTTCCAAGCCTCTATGAGCCTTTCGGAATAGTAGTCCTCGAAGCAATGAGCATGGAACGTCCAGTTGTCGTTGGAGCAGCAGGTGTCAGCGGAATGAGAGAAATAGTCATTCCCAGCGGTGAAGAACAATGTGGTTTCCACGTTAATCCTGGCAATCCAGCAGACATCGCTTGGGGCATAGTCAGTTCTTTAGAGAACCCCGAGAAGAGGAAATGGCTTGGAAAAAACGGCAGACGCAGAGTCTTGAACGAATTTACTTGGGACAAGGCAGCTGAAAGAACAATAGCGTTGTATGAACAGACAGTTAAGTGTTAAATTTTGCCGAAAACCTAAACTTTTGTTGGTGAACTTTTGAGCTCTAACTATTCTCCAAGCTTGAGGAGAAAAGTCGCGAGAGAAGCCGCCAGTCTCCTCTACTTGGGGGTTGAAAAGGAATACAAGCAGGCGAAATTGAGGGCTGCAAAAACTTTTGGAGCCAATTTTCTCCCAACAAATCTTGAAGTGGCAATTGAATTCGACAGAATAGCGGAGGAAAATGAGGGAGTCGCCAGACAAGAACGTCTAATTCAAATGCGCAAGGAAGCCTTAAAGCTGATGAAAATTTTAGAGAGGTACAACCCAGTTTTAATCGGAAGCGTTTGGCGTGGAACAATACATTGTGAAAGCGATATAGACATAGTTTTACACTTTGATGAGCCAGACGACGTTTTGAAAACCATAAAACGGAACAACCTTAAGGTGTTACGGACTGAATGGGCGACGGTAACGAAACGAGGAGTGAAGAAAACGTCCCTCCACATATACTTGGAATCACCAACAAGAGAAAAGGCTGAAATAATTGTTCGAGATGCTGAAGAAACTGGTCGCAGAGAAAAATGCGAAATATACGGAGACTCAATCACCGGTCTTCGCATAAATGAATTAGAAAAAATGCTTAAAGAAAACCCAACCAAACGGTTCGTACCTTTCTAAATGTTTAGCCAACCTCAATCCTCAAAGACGCTTAAATATTTGGTTTCTCCAATATAAAAGTAGGATGCATAGCTAAACTGAAGGTGCGCATGTGGAACTTGACCAAAAAACCTTCAAAAGATTGTTCCCAAACTTGGCTAAGGAGTTGGAATCCCACGAACAAAAGGTTGCGATAAACTCTGTGCGAACAGACATTCAAACCGGAGAAAAGGCGGCCTCCAAAAGATTTGTCCACTACATGCCTGATGTGATAGACTTTATTCGGCGATGTGACACAGAAGAGCAAGCAAAGGAAATAATTGATTACATGGAGAAAAGGGGCGAGATAAAAAAGCACTACGCAAAAAAACTTAGGAAACAACTTAAAGATAAAGGCGTGAGAAGCTTCGGACCCAAAAAGGAAGAAAACTACTACTTAAAACACGGCGGGCTATGACACGGCTAGATTTGTTCCAGTGGTACGCCTTCTGGCGTGTAGGCTGTGTAATATTTTAGTCTATGCTTTTTTATTCTTCTAACCACTTGAGGATACAAGATTAACTCTTCGATTTCCGTCTCTTCACCCAGATTTGGACTAATTTGCTTAAGCCTTTGAATGAGGGTTTGAAGGCTTTTTCGAGGTGAGAAGGAAACCATAACTGATGGATGGCAGCTAACCCCTGCGTCCGTTAGATTTTGTAGGGCTTTCAGCTGCATGGTAAAGCCTTCTGGTTTGGCTCCAGTTAACATGGCAAACTCTTCTTCATTACACCCCTTTAATGAGACCCTGACATGCATAAAATTGTATTTTGAGAGTTTTATGGTATAGTCCTTATCGTAAGCTATGGGTATCCCGTTAGTTTCAAGAATGAAGCGGTATCCCCTGCCTTGAAGAGTGTCGAGAAGTTGAAGTAGATGAGTTTTTCCTATTGTTGGTTCTCCACCGCTAACTCTCAGTAAATCTAAGCCACGCTTCCTTGCTAAGGCAGTTAGACTGTCCGCAACCGTCCTTGAA
>DAOUSM010000190.1 GCA_030627225.1 Candidatus Bathyarchaeota archaeon
AAAACCTTAATTGCCGAACTCTGCGCCCTTAAACACATACTAGAAAAAAACGGAAAAACAATTTATTTGACGCCTTTGAGGGCTTTGGCGAGCGAAAAATTTGAGGAATTTAAAAAATATACTTCAATAAGGAAGCCTAATGGAAAACGTGTAAGCGTGGGCATCAGTACAGGCGACTATGACAGCAGTGACCCATGGCTGGAAAGATACGACATAATTGTGACTACTAATGAAAAGGCAGATTCTCTTCTGAGACATAGGGCAAAATGGATGGATGAGATTTCACTTATAGTTGCCGATGAAGTGCATTTGTTAAATGATTCGGAGCGGGGACCAACCCTGGAGGTTGTTTTGGCGAGGCTTATGCAGATTAATCCAGACATGCAGATTTTGGCCTTAAGCGCAACAATAAATAACGTTGAAGAAATCGCGGAGTGGCTTAAAGCTGGATACGTTACAACAGAATGGCGGCCAATACTGTTGAAGGAAGGAGTCCTCTTACACGAGGAAATCCAATACAAAGATGGAGACGCCCGAAAGGTAGAGAAAAAAACGAAAAACTCAGCCATAAACATGGCTTTAAACACAGTTAAAGCTGGCGGACAAGCATTAATCTTTGCGACAACACGGAGAAATGCTGTTACGCTTGCCAAAAAGGCTGCAGGCAATGTTGAAGAGCTTTTGTCTAAACCTGTGAAGCGTGCTCTAGAACGTGATGCTGAGAGGATTTTGGCAACAGGGGAAAGAACAAGAATAAGCGAGTTGCTTGCGGAACTTGTTAAGTGTGGAACGGCTTTCCATCATGCTGGTTTGGGCGGTGGACACCGTAGAATAATAGAAGATTCATTCCGACAGGGGAAAATCAAGGTTTTAACAGCCACACCTACATTAGCTTTCGGCGTAAACCTGCCAGCCAGAACAGTTGTCATTCAAGATTATAAGCGGTACGAACCCGGATACGGCTACTACCCAATCAGCGTTTTAGAGTACAAACAGATTGCGGGTAGGGCCGGAAGGCCCAAATACGATAAAGTTGGGGAAGCAATACTCCTAGCTAGAACCGCCGATGAGGCAGACTATTTGATGGAAAGCTACATTCTTGCGCATCCAGAGAGAATATGGTCAAGGCTTGCGGTTGAAAGAATTTTAAGGTCTCATGTACTGGCAACGATAGCGGCAGATTTTGCCCACACAGAGCGTGGAATCTATGACTTTTTTGGGAGAACCTTCTACGCATACCAATACGATATTAGGGCGATTAAGAGCGTGATAGCCAAAATTCTGAAGTACCTATACGACGAGGAAATGATTGACCTCAGCGGCGAAAACATTTATGCCACGAAATTTGGAAAGCGAGTAAGCGAACTTTACATAGACCCAGTTTCAGCCGTTATAATCCGCAACGCATTAAGACGAAAACCCACCTACTTAACAGACTTAAGCCTCCTCCACATGATTGCCCATACACCTGACATGGCTCCAAAACTGCGACCATACACGGGAGAACTAGATGGAGTAACAGTTTTCGTGGAAGAACACAGAGAAGAGTTTCTGGTGGATGTGCCAGACGAATGGGAAGACAGAATAGCCTACGAAGAATTTCTAGGAGAAGTAAAAACAGCCATAGTTCTGAAGGCATGGATCGAAGAAATGAGCGAAGACGAAATAATTGAAAGGTTCAGAGTGCAGCCAGGCGACCTCTACAGAACGATTCAAAATGCAAAATGGCTGCTTTATGCCACCCGTGAACTAGCCCTGCTCTCGGGTAACAAAAGGATGTTGCCACAAACTATCGAACTCACGGAAAGAGTGGACAAAGGAGTAAAGAAAGAACTGTTGCCAATAATTAAACTGGAAGGGGTTGGCAGAATTCGTGGACGCATAATATACAACGCTGGATTCAAAACAATAGAAGACATAAAGCACACGGCCATCGAAAACTTAGTGAATCTGCCGCTAATAGGACCAAAATTAGCAAAAAAAATTAAAGAACAAGTCGGCGGCTTCGTTAAAAAAGAAGAATGGAAAAAACTTAAAAAAGGCGAAGCTTGGGAGCAAAAAGCCTTAACAGAATACTAAGCACCAGAGCAACTTTTTGCATGGGATTAAGTTGAAAAAACGTTCCAATACTAGCCATATTTAAATCAAGAGATCAAACAATAAAAAGGGGAATTTATGAGATGGTGTTGTAATGTCCTTTTGTGAAGAGTATGAATGTTCTTTCTTGGTTTTGGTTGTTTGGGAGTAGGAATGTGAGTTGTATTTGCTCGCTTGGAATTAGCTTGGCGTAGGTTTGGTCATCTTTTATGAGCAGAGGCTTTACGTTGCCCTGCGTTGAGTGGGGATGCTGAGATTAGGTTGGCTTGGTGTATTTCTATGCTTGCTTTGGGGTTGTGTCTAAGCCTACGTAGTCTATTTTGTCGTTTGAGACAAAGCTTGTCGTTTGAGACGAAGCAGAGCCTAACTTTTAGGTTTCCTTCCGAGTCTGGCAAATACCCTGTCATGTTTATTATGTCTGTTGCCCAGTAGGTTCGTGTGTGGAAAA
>DAOUSM010000034.1 GCA_030627225.1 Candidatus Bathyarchaeota archaeon
AGGTAACCCAAGTCATGAACCTAACAGATGTGGATGACAGAACAATTGCAGCCTCTAGAAGACAGAGAATACCGCTTAAAGACTGCACAAAGCGCTACATAAAAGCCTTTTTTGAAGACATAACAACATTAAACATTGAAAAAGCAGAGCACTACCCAAAGGCAACAGACCACATTCCCGAAATGGTCGCGTTAATCAAGAAGCTGATGGAGAAAGGTTATGCTTACAGAGGTGAAGATGGCTCTATCTACTATGACATCTCAAAGTTCAAAGACTACGGGAAACTTTCAAAAATTAAATTTGAAAAGCTTAAACCAGGAGCAAGGGTTAAAGTTGACGAATATGGGAAGGAGGAGGCACGGGACTTTGCCCTCTGGAAGGCGTGGGATGAAGAGGACGGCGATGTTTTCTGGGAAACAGAACTTGGAAAGGGCAGGCCAGGGTGGCACATTGAGTGCTCAACTATGGCTATGAAATACTTAGGCGAAACATTAGACATTCACTGCGGCGGTGTAGACAACATCTTTCCACATCATGAAAACGAAATTGCCCAAAGTGAGGCAGCAACAGGCAAACAGTTTGTCCGCTACTGGCTGCACAATGAGCATTTGCTTGTTGAAGGAAGGCGAATGGCTAAGAGATTCGGAAACTTCTACACCTTAAGAGACTTGGTAGCCAAGGGTTACAAGCCGAGGGCTATACGCTACCTGCTTTTGTCAACACATTACAGGCAACAGTTTAACTTCACCTTTGAAGGATTGGGGGCTGCTAAAAGCGCTGTAGACCGCCTAACAAACTTTGCAGAGAGGCTGCTTGAAGCGAATGGGGATGGATGCGGAGAAAAAATTAAAGGTTTGATGAATACGGTGAGGGGGAACTTTGAGGAAGCCATGGATGATGACTTAAACGTAAGCGTCGCTTTGGCTGCGCTTTTCGACTTTGTCAGAGAGGTGAACAGGCTTATGGATGACAACATGCTAAGCAAGGAGGAGGCAAAAGAAGTCTACGAGCTGATGATGAAGTTTGACAAAGTTCTCGGCGTAATAGGTCGAGTTAAGAAGGAGGAGAAATTGCCCAAAGAGGTAGAGGAACTAATTCGCAAAAGAGAGGAAGCTAGGAAAGCTAAGGACTGGGAAACAGCGGACAAAATCAGAGAACAGCTCAGAGTAATGGGCATCATAATTGAGGACACGCCTCAAGGCGTTAAGTGGAGAATTGAAAAGCGTTAGGCCATCTGAACCTTAACATTCCCAGCCGCAAATTTTCAATTGAGATGTTTTTTCGAAATTTAACAATAAAAGACAAGTTTTATGTGTGTTCCACTTTAGAATAGTTCAAAAGTTGGGTGATGTGAATGGTTGAAGCATATCCTTGGTGGAGCGAGGAGCACAAGCAATTGGCGGTTGAAGCTAAAAAGTTTGCTGACGAGAAGCGCCATCGTGGAGAGGAAGTCTTATGGACAAAGGAGTTTCCGACGGATTTGGTGAGGGAAGTTGCCGATAAAGGATGGTTTGGAGTCCTCATTCCACAAGAATATGGTGGCGTAAATGCGGGCGCAACAGGATGCTGTATAATAGCTGAAGAATTGAGCCGTGTGTGTTCAGCCTTGGCAAACGTCTATTGTATGACGTTCTTTGGTGGAACAGAGCCGATACTCAAATTTGGGAGTGAAAAACAGAAAAAGAGGTGGTTGCCACGCATCGCAAAGGGCACGATAGCTGGAATCTGCATAACCGAACCCTACATCGGCTCTGACGCAGCCAACATAGAAACAACGGCTAAACGCAAAGGAAATGTGTACATCATAAATGGAAAGAAGAGGTTTACAACAAACGTTGGAATCGCAGACATATACCTTGTCTATGCAAAAACAAGTGAAAAGCCCGAGGACATGGCGAAATATCAGCATTTAAGCGCCTTCATAGTTGAGAAGGGCATGGCGGGTTTCAGCATTGAGAAAGTCAACGAGTTAGGCGGATGGACTGGGCTTCCAAACGGATATTTAGACTTTGAAAACGTGGAGGTGCCCGTTGAAAACAGAATCAGCGCTGAAGGAGCCGGATGGAGAATAATGATGGAAGGGCTTAATTTTGAAAGGACATTGTTCACTGCTGGAATGCTTGGGCCAATGCGTGAAGCAATACTGTATGCTGTAGGACATGCCCAGAGACGTGTACAATTTGGACAACCAACAATAGATGCTGAAGTAAACCAGTTTAAGATAGCTGACATGATTGCAGGCTATGAAACTTCGCGGCTACTCGTTTATTATGCAGCCTACTTAACAGACTTGCATATAAATGCAGTTTTACATGCAACAATAGCTAAATTATACGCTTCAGAAACATACGAAAAACTGTTGAGCACAGCGATCCAACTTATGGGCGGAGACGGATGGACAAAATTCTACCCAATAGACGCCTTTCTGCGAGACGCAAAGGTAAACCAAATAGGAGCTGGAACAAGCGAAGTCATGCGAATGATCCTTTATAGGCAGGGTTTAAGGGCTATGCGAGAAGATCTAAGGTTTCCACACAGACAATTACACGAGAAACTCAAGGTGCCCATCTCAACAACAAAGCCAGCAAGGATCACCGAGGTAAACGAACAAACTCTTCTAGGGATGCTTGCTGAAAACTACCAGGTTAATCCAGGCTTATACATGAGCTGGGAAGACATTAAGGAAAGATTTGAGCGTGTAGACTATGAACAGTTGAACCTCCTACTCATAAACTTGGAAGCTAAGGGTTTAGCAAAGCTTTACCGAGACAGAAAGGGAAACATTGCGCTTGCAAGAGCCACGTTTGAAGGTTTAAGAAAAGCTAAACCACGCGAAGCCTACCGTTGGTTCCCAGACTGGATATCCAGAGAATTCATCTTCTAACAGCCATCTCCACTATTTCTCGTATGTTGTTCTACTGTGAAAATTCCACTCATCCATGGCATATTTTTCTTTGCAGAAGCTTCCCGTAAGCTCCCACTCGTAAGGTGTCAGTTAGTCCTCCACCAGTTTTACGTTTAGGGCTTTCTGAAAACCCTTAACCAATGCTTTGTTCATCTCTTTAATTGAAATGTCTCTTCCCAGCTCTTTCTTTAACGAGGTGATTTTACGCTTTGCAACGTTTACGACTTCCATGCATGTTTTAGTCCATGGAACATGACAAGGTCCACACCATGTTTTCTACAGTTGTCCAGCTGAACTTCGTTTTGAATTATTTGAAATCTTCCAATGGAGACAGCAGATGGATTCCAACGATAAAACCTCAAAGTGTTTGGAACAAGATTTTCAATTCTAGCCCTCAAAATAGCCTCATCAATGGCCATATTCATAAAAGCATTATGGGTTTCAAGTTTCAGCAGCCGCCAACTATTCATTTGTTAACCACTCCGATGAAGTTAGGGGTTACAACGACAAAATTCTTGAGGGCGTAGAGACTAAAAGTTTTTGGGAACTTTCATGTTATAGTTTAAATATTAGAAGTGTGATTGGACGTAGCGAGAGGAAAACAAAACTATGGGTTCGAAATCTCCAAAGGGCGAATTCGCCGCAAGAAAACTACTGGAAAAACGGAAGAAATTCCGTTGGAGTAACATATACTATAAACGGCGAATGTTAAGGCTGGACGTGAAGGCAGACCCACTTGAAGGAGCACCCATGGGCCGCGGCATAGTCCTCGAAAAAGTAGGCGTAGAAAGTAAGCAGCCAAACAGCGCTATAAGAAAATGTGTAAGAACTCAGCTGATAAAAAACGGTCGGGTTATAACGGCTTTTCTGCCTGGAGATGGAGCCTTAAATGTTGTTGACGAGCATGATGAAGTGATAGTTGAAGGCATAGGTGGCTCACGAGGAAGAGCCATGGGCGACATTCCAGGCGTGAGATGGAAGGTCATAATGGTTAACGGCGTATCCTTGAAGGAGCTTGTGCTTGGAAGGAAACAGAAACCGATGCGGTGATATTTTGAGCAAGAAACAAGAAAAGGAGATAAAACTTTTCGGGAAATGGGGCTTCAAGGACATTGAAATAAGGGATTTAGGCTTAGGGAGATACATGTCCTTAAAACCAGTTGCAGTTCCCCACAGCATGGGACGCCACGAGCACAAACGCTTCCGCAAAGCAAACGTCAACATCGTGGAACGACTTATAAACAATCTTATGCGTCCAGGGAAAAACGCTGGGAAAAAGGCTAAGGCCATAAACATCGTGAAGCACGCTTTCGAGATAATACATTTGCGTGCCGGTAGAAACCCGATAGAAGTGCTTGTTAGGGCTGTGGAAAATTGTGCACCATGTGAAGACACTACGAGGCTAAGCTACGGAGGCATAGTGTATCACTTATCTGTGGATGTTTCTCCGCAGAGAAGGGTTGACTTGGCTTTAAGGCACCTATGCGAAGGAGCAAGACAAGCATCAATGCATAATCCCCGCTCAATAGCGGAATGCCTAGCAGAAGAGCTGATCTTGGCAGCAAACCATGATATGAAAAGCTATGCGGTTTCAAAACGCCACGAAATGGAAAGAATAGCCCATGCCTCAAGATAGCTGCTTTTTGCCATGAATTTATCTCATATGAATCTCAACGATATCTCCATCTTCAAGAAAAAACGCAGACCCCACCTTTTGCGGACTGAAAACAAGACGTTTAGACCAGACCTTTGCAAATGAAAATTTTTCGCTGAAATCGCTGTGAATGTTTTTGGCTAGGTCGTAGACTGTTGCACCTTTCTTTAAGATGAATGGTCTTTTGGAAAATTCTTTCTCTTTCGGTTCCTTTGTATAGACGCGGATTATGTTTAATGTTTTAAACAAGGCTTCGCCGAGCTTTTCTAAGCCGTATCCTTTTTCACATGAAACTGCAACTATGGGCAGTTTGTTGCCAACGTAAGTCTCTAACAGCTTTAAATTCGCTTCAGAACCTTCCAAATCCATTTTATTTGCAACTATCACCGCTGGTTTATATATCGTGCTTTCAAAAATCGCATCTTCAACCTCGTCAAGCGTGGCTTCTCCATAAATCTTAACAACAGCGTCCATGATGCGATAGCTCTTGAGAAGTTCTTCAACATCCTTAAAAGTGCAGTCGACAAGTCTACCGATCAAGATTATTCTTAAGCCCGCACCCATAAACTTTCTTTCAACTTCAACTCGTGCCTTAGGTTTACTGATAAGTATTCGGGCTTTCTGCATCTCATCCAAAATTAAGGATAATTGGCTAACAGGGTCTTGCGTTAAATCCACCATCAAGATTAAACCGTCAGCGTTTCTGGCTAAGGCAAGGGTCTGGGGACCCCATGCTTTACCGTCAGCAGAGCCTTCCATTAACGCTGGGGCTTCCACAATCTGGAACTGTATATCCTCATAGGTAAGCATGCCTGGCACTGGCTCTTTTGTGGTGTAGGGGTTGGGTGAAACCTCAACATCTGCATTTGTGGTGGCTACAAGTAGGCTGCTTTTTCCAACGTTCGTCAAGCCTATAAGCGCTACTTGAGCTGCTCCTTCCTTCCCTATGAAAAATTTTGGTCCGCCTTTCCCAGCCTTTTTACGTTTCTTTTCCTCAATTTCTCTCCGTAAAGCTGCCATTTGCTTTTTAACTCGGGCACAAAGTTTACCCGTACCTTTATGTTTCGGAACAAGGCTCAAAAACTCTTGTAAGAGTTGAAGTTTCTCTCTCGGATTTTTTGCTGCTGAAACCTCAGCCCACTTATGTTTTGCTTCAGCAGGCAAGTTTGTTGGCATAACCTAGACGCGTCCAAACAATAATTCCAAAATCAGCTCTAATATTTGTTTCCAAAGTTCTCAGCATTCTCTTTTTCGCCATCCTAATTGTTGCTCTGATTGTCCAGCGATAACGAAAATGTTCTTCAACGATAAAAGGGAAATCAACGGAATAACCACCATAATCAAAGCACACCAAAATCCATTTATAATTGAATGAATAGTTGTGTAAACGAATTCACTAAAAATAAAGGAAATTTGAAAATTAAGGAGGAGGAAAAATGAGTAGACCTGAAAGACCACACTTAAACCTGATAATTATTGGACACGTAGACCATGGAAAATCAACGACAACAGGACACATGCTATATTTAGCTGGAGCGATTGACGACAGAACAATAAAGGCCTTCGAAGAAGAAGCCAGAAAACTAGGAAAAGAAACTTTCAAGTTCGCATGGGTTCTCGACAACCTAAAAGAGGAGCGGGAAAGAGGCTTAACAATCGACCTTCGATTCCTAAAATTTGAAACGAAAAAATACTATTTCACAGTCATAGATGCGCCGGGACACAGGGACTTCGTTAAAAACATGATTACGGGAGCAAGCCAAGGTGACGGAGCCATACTTTTCGTTTCAGCCAAAAGAGGAGAATTCGAAGCAGGCATAGGTCCAGGCGGTCAAACAAGGGAGCACGCCTTCTTAGCTTTCACTTTAGGCGTTAACCAGATGGTTGTGGCTGTTAACAAGATGGATGACATATCAGTTAACTGGAGTGAAGAGCGATACAATGAAATCAAGAATGAAGTTTCAAGGATGCTTAAAATGGTCGGCTTCAAGGTAGAGAAAATACCTTTTGTGCCCACTTCAGGATGGACAGGGGACAACCTTGTGAAGCCAAGCGAAAAAATGCCATGGTACAAAGGACCGACATTGATTGAAGCTTTAGACACGTTTGAAGTGCCTCCTAAACCCATGGACAAGCCTTTACGCCTTCCAGTTCAAGACGTTTACAGCATCACAGGCGTGGGCACGGTTCCTGTGGGCAGAGTTGAAACGGGAGTACTCAAAGAGGGAGACGAAATCATATTTATGCCAGCTAACAAGAAGGCCGAAGTAAAGTCAATAGAGATGCACCATACAAGAATTCCGAGGGCTGAACCGGGCGATAACGTAGGATTCAACGTTAGGGGCATAGCAAGGACAGACGTACGTCGAGGAGACGTTTGTGGACACGTTACTAACCCACCAACAGTAGCCAAAGAATTCATTGGACAAATAATCGTCATCTATCACCCAACAGCCATAGCAGCGGGATACACGCCAGTGCTTCACTACCACACAGGACAAATCGCATGCAGATTCACCGAACTTATAAAGAAAATTGACCCACGTTCAGGACAAGTTGTGGAGGAAAAGCCAACCTTCCTAAAAACTGGAGACAGTGCCATAGTAAGATTGGAGCCTCTGCGTCCAATAGCTGTTGAAGCCTACACAGAATTTCCAGAGCTTGGGAGATTCGCAGTTAGAGACATGGGCACAACAGTAGCAGCTGGCGTTGTCAAGGAAATTACGAAAAAAGGACTGTAGTTCCTCTCCACCTTTTTATGTTTATACCACATTTTCGGCTAGTCCTAGCAGATATTATGCTTAAGTTTTATCAGCAAGGAAATAAATAGTTTCGATAGTTATGGCAAGTGTAGAGTTGAGAGGATATGTCTGGGGCTGAAACGTTAATTCCCTATCTGAAAGAAAAGACAGGCGATGAGCGGGAACCAACGATAATTGTTGACAGCCGTGAGGCAAACACAGCCGCAAAAATCGTTAAAGGACTGCGGGAACGCGGTGTCAATGTTAAAATTGAAGCGTTAGAGAAGGGTGATTACGTACTTTCTGATGTGTGTGCGGTTGAGAGGAAAACCGTTCAAGACTTTGTTTACACGCTTACACATCGCTACCTTTTCGAGCAACTGTTTAAGCTGAAAGAGGTCTACCCAAAAGCGTTAATTCTTTTGGAAGGCTATCTGCCAATAATTTACAAGTTTAGTAGAATTAAGCCAGCATCTGTTTGGGGGGCAATGTTCAACTTGGCAAAAAATGGGATAGCACTGATAAACACAACGTCA
>DAOUSM010000122.1 GCA_030627225.1 Candidatus Bathyarchaeota archaeon
GCGGACAAGTTGGAAACACTAGGCCCCTAGCCGAAGATAGAAAATGGTTCTCAGAGTGGGTAGGCTTATCAGGAAAAAAAGTTAAGCCGAATCTTTACGTGGCATGTGGCTTGTCAGGCGTAATTCAGCATGTCGCAGGAATGCGAGACTCCAAGGTCGTAGTGGCGATAAATAAGGATCCGGAGGCGCCCATATTCCAAGTCGCTGATTATATAATTGTAGGTGACATATACCAAATAGTTCCAGCTTTGAACGAAGCGCTAAGAAAAGTGTTGAAAAGCTAAAAATGAATTTTAAATGAACCCATTTTCATCTGCTTCATCATCGCTCTCTGGATTGTTGCTGAAGAGAGAAAGCTTGGAAAAGGGGGAAAAATAATACGTGTTCATAAAAAGTATATGTTATTGGTGTCTTCATGGAGTATGAAATTAAATGTTCAGTATGTGGTCAATCTTCTCCTAGTCTACTTGCTTTCAAATGTCCTTCTTGTGGTCAACCGTTGGCTGTTCAGCTTTACTTTGATTTTGAAGTTGGAAAAATTCGAAGGAGAGATTATACGGTTTGGCGTTATGCAAATTTTTTCCCATACGTGAAAGAAAAGGAAATCATAACTTTAGGTGAGGGCTGGACGCCTTTAATCGATTCAGGCAATGTTCATTTCAAGCTTGAAAATTTGAATCCGACGGGTTCTTTCAAGGACAGAGGTTCAACGGTATTAATCTCCACTTTGCATAAACTGGTGAAAAATGCTGAGGGTTATATTTCTGAGGATTCTTCGGGTAATGCAGGGGCTTCTATAGCTGCTTATGCTGCTCGTGCAGGGTTAAAGGCTAAAATTTATGTTCCAGAAAATGTTTCTGGACCGAAGTTCAACCAAATCCAGTTTTATGGTGCAGAAATTGTTAAGGTTTCAGGCGGCCGGAGCAAAGTTGCAGAAGAGGCGCAAAAAACTGAAAAAGGGAAGTTCTATGTTGGACATATACTTCATCCTTTGTTTAGGGATGGAATAAGAAGCCTTGCGTATGAAATAGCTGAGCAGCTTGATTGGCACGTCCCGGAACACGTTTACTTGCCGGTTTCCGCTGGGACTCTACTTTCAGGCGTGATATACGGGTTTAAGCATTTAGTTGAGTCTAATGTGATAGAAGATATGCCAGAAATAGTGGCTTGTCAAACAAGGCAAGTTTCCCCACTTTACCATAGCTTTAAAAACTTGAGTTACACTCCGCCTGAAAGGGTAACTTCTATTGCTGATGCTTTGGTGAGTGTGAATCCCCCGCTACTAAATCTTATGGTTGAACACTTGAGGGAAGCGAATGGCGATGCTGTTATGGTTGAAGAAGACGAAATATTCAATGCTTTCATAGAGCTTGCCAGAAAAGGATTCTTTGTTGAACCAAGCTCAGCTGTTGCTTACGCAGCCTACAAGAAGCAGCTCAAGAATAAAGAAGCATCAAAGGATGATAAAACTGTGATAATCCTGACCGGGACGGGTTTGAAAACTATGCTTAAACCGAATTAAGAATGCCTCCTTAAAAGTTTACATTTGAAAATCTAACTTTCAGCTTTTCCTTTCAGAAAAATTTATATTGTAATGCTGTTTCTCATTGTGACGCATTAAAGGAGGTTTGTTAGGTTTGTCAGTACCCACACAAGCTGGAGGAGGAGTTCCAGTTTTAATATTAAGGGAAGGCTCAAGTCGCACCAGAGGAAGGGAAGCCCAACACTCGAACATAATGGCTGCAAGAATAATAGCTGAAACTGTAAAAAGTGCTCTAGGCCCGAAAGGCATGGATAAAATGCTTGTTGACAGCTTCGGAGACGTGACCATAACAAGCGACGGACGCACAATCCTTGATGAAATGGATATTCAACATCCAGCAGCAAAAATGATGGTTGAGGTTGCAAAAACACAGGACAACGAAGCAGGCGACGGAACAACAACAGCCGTCGTAATATCCGGTGAATTACTAAACAAAGCTGAAGAGTTAATCGGAAAAAATGTTCACCCAACAATAATAATTGATGGATACAAGAAAGCCTCAGAAAAGGCATTGGAGGTCTTAGAGAAAATAGCGATACCAGTAGACTTGAGCTCTCAAGAACATCTAAAAAAGACTGCGATGACCTCTATGGCAAGCAAACTGGTAGCCGAGCATAGAGGATACTTGGCTGATTTGGCGGTTAAAGCAATTCTTCAAGTTGCCAAAAAGGAAAATGGTAAATACAAGGCGGATGTGGATGATGTCAAAGTTGAAAAGAAACCGGGCGAATCATTAACGGACACTAAACTAATCCAAGGCATAGTTTTAGACAAAGAAATTGTGCATTCCGGAATGCCTAAACGTGTAGAAAACGCAAAAATAGCATTATTGGATTGTCCACTTGAGATCGAGAAGACAGAGTTTGACGCAAAAATCAACATTGAAAGCCCAGAACAAATGGATGCATTCCTAAAACAGGAAGAAACAATGCTGCGGGAGATGGTTAATAAGATAACTGCAGCAGGGGCAAATGTTGTCTTGTGCCAAAAGGGTATTGACGATATGGCCCAGCACTTCTTAGCCAGAAAAGGAACACTCGCAGTGCGGAGAATTAAGAAGTCAGACATGGAGAAGCTTGCGAAAGCCACTGGCGGGAAAATAATAACTAACCTGGATGACATAAATCCGGCAGACTTGGGCTACGCCAGTCTTGTTGAAGAACGTAAAATCGGCGATGATAAAATGACTTTCGTAGAAGGATGCAAGCATCCTCATGCCGTTACAATCTTGATAAGGGGTGGAACGGAACGTATCGTGGATGAAGCTGAACGTTCAATTCATGACGCCTTATGCGTGGTTCGAGACTTAGTGGAAGAACCGAAAGTCCTAGCTGGAGGTGGAGCACCAGAGATCGAAGTTTCACGGGCGCTCAAGAAATATGCGGAAACCCTTCCAGGAAGAGAACAACTTGCAGTTAAAAGCTTCGCAGAAGCCCTTGAAGCTGTTCCGATAACCTTGACTGAAAATGCAGGTTTAGATCCAATTGACATCCTTTCCGAATTGAGGGCAAAACATGAAAAAGGTGAAAAATGGGCTGGAATAGAGGTTCACTCTGGAAAAGTTCAAGACATGACCGGAGCAGGAGTCTTCGAACCCCTCGCTGTTAAAAAGCAGATAATCAAGTCGGCAACAGAAGCTGCCTCGATGATACTGAAAATCGACGATGTAATCGCCGCTGGCAAGATGAAGGCTCCGCCAACTCCTCCTGGAGGAGCCCCTGGTGGGATGGGACCAGGAGCCGGAGTGTATTAAGATACGTCTAAGAAAGAGAAGAAAGTTTTGATAGGCCCTCCAAAGCTTACCCGCTTCGAAAAAGCCCGAATAGTGGGTGCTAGGGCTCTCCAAATATCTATGGGCGCTCCCATACTTGTTGAGGCCTCTGAGACCCTTTCAAGCTCAATAGACGTAGCTCTAAAGGAACTTGAGGCAGGAATCCTACCGATAACAATCAGGCGTACATTGCCCGATGGCACATACCAAGATATTCCGCTTAAATGGCTTCTAGAAGAAGAATAAGCATTTCTGAAACCCTTTTAATTTTTGATCTCTAAAATGGAGGAGGCAGCGGCGGAGGAAGCCTTCGTTGAGCCTCCTTTCCTGCCATAGAATAATAGTAGACGGTTGTTGATATTGGGAGGATAGGTTCAACAAACGCGGCAATAATGCTGCTTATCA
>DAOUSM010000168.1 GCA_030627225.1 Candidatus Bathyarchaeota archaeon
CAAACCAGAATTTACATCAGATGAACTTCCCTTAGAGTCTGAAATGCGTGGAAGAAGGTTTAGGGTCACTCTCAACGGCAAAGAATACGAAGTAACAATCAGGAAGGTGGAAAAATAAATGTCTGAACCCCTTTTACCCCAGCCATTTGGCAACATCGTGATGATTGCTGTTGGATGCGTATTCATTTACTTAGCCATAAAAAAGGAATATGAACCTCTTTTGCTTATTCCAATAGGCTTCGGAGCAATACTAGTCAATATTCCAGTCTTAATTAGCACAGAGCTTCCCGGAATCATGGACCCTGAAGGAGTCCTAGGCTTCATATACGCCAAGGGCGTTCTAACGGACATATTCCCATGCTTATTGTTCATTGGAATCGGAGCCATGTGCGATTTTGGGGCTTTGATAGAAAGACCTTGGTTCCTAATTTTCGCTGCTGCTGGACAGCTTGGAATTTTTATAGCTCTGCTCTGTGCATTAGCGGTAGGATTTAGTCCATACGAAGCGGCAAGTATAGGCATAATTGGAGCCATGGATGGGCCCACAGCTATATACATAACGTCAAAGTTTGCTCCAGCCCTTCTCGGACCAGTCGCTGTCTGTGCATACTCTTACATGTCGCTCGTTCCGCTACTTCAAATACCAATTTCTAAGGCATTAACTACACGTAAAGAAAGACTTATCAGAATGGAGTATAAGCCTCAAGCGTATTCTAAGGCCATTCGAATAATATTTCCAATAGTTGTGACAATCGTAACTTGTGTCGTTGCTCCATTGGGAACACCGCTTATGGGCAGCCTCATGCTTGGCAATCTGCTTAAGGAAAGCGGCGTTGTTAGGAGACTTGCAAAGTCTGCTGAAAACGAGATTGCAAACGTTACAACATTACTTCTGGGAGTTGTGATTGGTGGAACAATGAGTGCAGACAGATTTCTCGTTCTTGACACGCTTAAGGTATTTGGCTTAGGCTTGGTGGCTTTTGTCTCAGCCATAGCCTGCGGAATCTTATTCGCCAAACTTGTATGCTTCGTAACGAAAGGAAGAGTTAATCCTTTGATTGGAGCTTGCGGGATTTCAGCTTTCCCGATGGCTGCCAGAACAGCCCACAGGATTGGAAGGGAAGAAGATTCAAGCAATTGGCTTCTGCCACACGCCATGGCAACAAATGTAGGTGGACAAATAGGTTCAGTGGTGGCTGGAGGAGTGGTTTTAACCTATGCTTCAATGGTTCTGGAGATGTTGGGCTTAATACCATAGCGTAAAAGCAGCAAGATTTTTTATGGTTAAATGAGCTAAAGCAAAAACGTTTTAGGTTAAGAGGCAGTTAAAAGTTTATTTCTCTGAGGTGAAAAACTTGGAAAGGATAGAGGCTTTAAAACAGATAGCCTTCGAGAAAAAAGGTTTTGACGGTTTTTTAATAACCGATGAAGCTAACATGCTGTATTTTACAGGCTTTCCGGGAGCCAGCAGTCTTTTAATCCCCAAGAAAGGTGAGGGCATAATCTATGTTTATGGCGTAAACTATGAACAGGCGAAAGCGGAAGGAAAAGGGTTTAATGTTAAGCTTGTGAAGCGCGGCGAAAATCTGATGGCGAAAATTGCAGCCCAGGTTAAGGCTTTTAAAACTAAAAAACTCGCTTTGGACACGCTGAGCTTTGAAAATTATCGTAATCTTGTAAAGCGGTTAAGAGGCGAAACGAGGCTAAAAATGCAGAATAAGCTTGTTTGGGAGCTTCGCAGGGTAAAGGACGAGAAAGAACTTGAGCTTATGCGGAAAGCTGCGGAGCTAACAGGCGAAGGCATGAAGGTTGCCTATGAAGTTGTGAGGCCGGGCGTAAGAGAGTATGAGGTTGCCGCGGAAATCGAATATACCATGCGAAGGAAGGGCTCTTGGGGAACAGCCTTCGAAACCATAGTGGCTTCTGGCGTTCGCTCCGCTTTTCCGCATGGTGGGTGCACGGACCGAAAAATCCGAGAAGGCGACTTGGTGGTTGTTGACATAGGAGCCACGTATCAGTATTTCCGCTCAGACATGACGAGAACACTCGCAGCTGGAAAGCCTTCAGCGAAGCAAAAGAAAATCTACGAAATTGTTAGGCTGGCTCAGGAAAAGGCCTTTCAAGCTTTAAAGCCTAAAGCAAAGGCAAGAAGCATAGATGCGGTTGCAAGAGAAGTTATAGAGAAAGCTGGCTGTGGCGAATATTTCGTTCACGGCTTAGGCCACGGCGTAGGTTTAGAAGTTCATGAACCGCCGACACTGAACCAGGAAAGCAAGGATAGGCTGATTGTTGGAAATGTTGTGACGATTGAGCCTGGCGTATATATTGTGGGTTTCGGAGGAATTCGTGTGGAAGACACGGTTCTAGTGCGAAAACGCGGGGCGGAAAAGCTAACAAAGGGTCCTTACATGCTAGAAACCAAACGATAAATACAATTTAAGAATATATGAGCTTAACATGGTTAGCTTCCGCGGAAGAGGAGGAACATCTTTGGACAATAAGGCTGTTTTAATAATTGACATGCTTAACGATTTTGTCACTGGAAATTTGAAATGCGAAAGGGCGGAGCACATAATTCCAAACCTGAAAAGGCTTATTGAAGCTGCCCGTGAACACGGCGTCCCGGTCATTTATTGTAATGATGCCCATTATCCGGAGGATTTTGAGGTTGTTGAAAGATGGGGAAAGCATGCAATGAAGGGCACGAAAGGTGCAGAGGTGATTCCCGAGCTGAAGCCAGCAGAAAGGGACTATATTGTTGAGAAGAGAACCTACAGTGGCTTCTACGAAACAGGCTTAGACCCGTTGTTAAGGAGCCTATACCGTGGTGAAGGCGTAAAAATAGTCATTCTGGGCGGATTACACACGCATATGTGTGTTAGGC
>DAOUSM010000016.1 GCA_030627225.1 Candidatus Bathyarchaeota archaeon
GAATCCGCACATTTAGACCGTTACCTGTTGAAGGAATAGTTGCAGCGCTTGAAAAAGTTAGGGCAGTGGCGGTCATGGATAGAAGCATGAGTTTCGGAGGATACGGCGGCGCAGTATTCCATGAAGTTCGCCACGCACTTTATGACGCGTCAAACCATCCATACGTAGTGAACTACATTTATGGTTTAGGTGGGAGGGACACAAGTCCAAACCAGATACGAAAAATCTACGATGAATTACAGAAGATATTGGAAACAGGACGTGTTGAAAAACCTGTCGGATTTGTTGGATTAAGGGAGTAAAAGGGGGAAGAAAAAATGGAAATATTTTCCGAGTGGAAATTCACTGCTAAAGGGATAGCTGAAAAACCAGACTTGTTTATGTCTGGACACAGAGCATGCGCAGGATGCGCAGCAGCAACAGTCCTAAGACTTGTCATGAAAGCTGTTAGAGGACCAGCAATAGTGACCTCCGCAACAGGCTGCATGGAGGTTGTCTCGACAATTTACCCATACACAGCATGGGACATACCATGGATACACACAGCCTTTGAAAATGTGGCAGCAAACGCCTCTGGAATCGAAACAGCGATAAAAGTGCTTAAAAAGAAGGGAAAAATAAAACAGGAAGAACAGATAGACGTTATCGCTTTCGCTGGAGACGGCGGCACATTTGACATTGGGATACAAGCTTTGTCAGGGGCAGTCGAACGTGGACATGATTTTCTTTATGTATTGTATGACAATGAAGCTTACATGAACACAGGCATCCAGCGGAGCGGAGGAACACCGCATGGAGCAGCTACGACCACGTCGCCAGCAGGCACAGTAATACCTGGAAAGCTTGAATATAAGAAGCCGATTGCTGACATTATGGTTGCCCACGACATGCCCTACGTGGCAACAGCGTCACCCTATTATTGGCAGGACCTAATTACAAAAGCCAGAAAGGGGATAGAAGTGAACGGTCCAGCCTTCTTACATGTGATTGCACCTTGCCCAAGGGGATGGCGATATGACACAAGCAAGTCCATAGAAATCTCACGATTAGCCGTAGAAACGTGCATATTCCCATTATGGGAAGCAATAAACGGCAAATACCAACTGTCAGCACCAAGCGAAGCTATAGCCCTAAGCCCACAGAGAAAGAATTCAGTAAGAGAATACCTGCAAATGCAAGGACGCTTCAGACATCTGTTCACTCCGAAATTCGAAAAAGTGATCGACGAAATCCAAAGAATAACAGATGAAAGATGGCAACGCCTACTCAAAAAATGCGGAATAACATAAACACTTAATTTTTCATATTTCTATTTACTTTTTCTGATTAACGCTTGCTTTAGTCTTTTATCCTCCTTATAATGGGCCTTGCAAGGATGCCCGGAAGCCACCAGAACAGTTTTGCTGATGGGAAACGCTATGAACGACCATAACGTCCCAAGTTTTATCACCTTCACATGTGAACATATAAAGCCTCTGTGATCTGACAAAATTTTCTTAGCTAATTCTACATCGACTTTTCTGCCACGGGCACCTAGAATCTCTGATATACTCTTGTATCGCCTTATTGATGTGGGAGGTCTCTCCTTAACATTTTCCACATTCTTCATTTCCGGATGCATGAAATGATTTGTTGCAGCCAAAAAGCCTTCTCCCGGTTTTCTTCTAACCCTTACCTTTTCAGGTGAGGCCTCAACAACAGCCATGTCCCCGCTTTCATCCACTAGTAAATAGTTATTACCTGTTGAAAATTTCACATTTGAAAGAAACTCCACGGCTTCAGCTACATTAGAACATTTATCTAGGACAGCACGCAACGCTATGAACCAATTTATTCCAGGCTTAAATATTCTTGGACGAACGGTAGACATAGCTATGGCTAATCCAGCCTCATTTAAGCCGTCTTCCTTGCCGATGAAAATTGTTGAGTTTCCAATGCTCCAATATGCACTCTTGGGCATGGTTAAGCAAGTTTCAGCGTACTTTTTATACTTATAATAGAAATCGTAGTTCCTTCCAATAATTGGTTCGGGGGAAGATGCTGTGAAAATGCTGCATGCCTCATGCTTTTCTGCTCCTAAGGTGAAAATGAAAGCCTTCAAATCGTCACAAGATATGACGCAACCATCAGCGAAACCCTGAAATTCTTCAAGAATTTCGGGAAAAACACGTTTAACTTCTTTTTCGCATTCCTTTGCAAAATTTTTCATTTCATCTGGAAGCTCTGGGAGCTTATAACCAACCCGTTTTAAGATTTCACCATACTTAAACCCCATCTCGTAATAGGTTCCAGACAGACTAGGGTGATACATACACTTATCACAGAAAATTTTGCCAATTCCTTTATGCTGTTTTTTCTAAATACTTTTCTATCTCGTTTTCCGCGTTGTCTGCCTTTATGAATATGGGCACGTTTTCTATACCAGTGGCTATGTAGCTTGATAGCAACCATTCGCCCGGTGCAAACTCAAGGGTTTTTTCTAGTATGCCCTTGTCTATCATGAACGTGTCGCTGACTAATGCGCGGTCGTATGGCCGTGGCAAAGTTCCAACAAAGTATGTGTGAAGCTGTTGTAAGGCGTTTGTGTTTAAATAGGCAATGCGTTGTGTGGCTATGCACACGCCTAAGCCGTATTTTCTCCCCTGCCTAAGCAAAGTTTCAACATGCCTAGAACATTTGGCGTCTATGCCTGACGAGCCGCTTAGGGTTGGTATGAACTCTTGTGCTTCGTCGAAAACCAGAAGAGTGTAGGGCTTAATCTGAAATCGACGTTTTCTACGAACAAGTAAATCCTGAGTGAGGGTTATGACAAGGTCCTTCATTGTGAAGGGCTCTGAAATTGAGATGCAAATAAGCCTTGTTTCGCCTTCTAATAGTTCACGAATTTTCTCAGCAGTCAATCCGCCGGTCTTTTTCTCTTCTTTTTCATGCCTTTTCTTTATTCTATCAATCAGCGAGGTTCTTGTGGTTGCCCAAGCATATAACCCGCTTTTTTCATGAACCTTAAACTCTTCTATGGTTTCTATGGCTATCTGGTCTATATATCTCACAAAGTCTTCATTTACCTCTTGATTCTCGCTTAAGCCCCGCTCTTCTACGTATTCAAGTATAGCATCGTGTATTTTGTCTATGGCATTCATGTAATGTGGTTTATCAGTAGAGCCTTTCCTTTGGTCTTTGAGTTCCTCTATGAATTGGCTGTATGTTGGAATCTTCTGCTTAGGCCTTGCGTAATGGGCAACCTTGCCTTGCTCCATTACAAATTGTAATCCAGCTTTAATTCTCTCATCTGCTTCATATTCTCGTGGCTTAACAACAGAGTTGAAGAATTGTTCAAGCGAATCGATTTTATGTTCGACTATGACTTTTGCGGGCATGGTTGGGTCAGCCAGTATGTCTAACAGCAGGAATACGTATTCGCAGCTTATGTCAAAGATTATGACTTTCGTGTTTTCTGTGTGTAGCAGAATGCGTCTGAGGATGTTTGACATCATATTACTTTTTCCGCCTCCCGTGAAGGCAAAAACTCCGAAGTGGTAGCGGACAAGCTTCTCAAAATCAACATAGATTGGGATAACCGTTTTACTTGCCTCAAACATTTTGATTAATCCAAGTCTCGGATCAGCCTTGGCGTCTTCCACAGTTTTAGACGGATCTATACCAATTTTTTCGGCTATTTTCTGATTGTACATGCGGTTTATCATTTCGCTGTTCAAAAGGTAGACTGGACTACCAACAACGGGATACGAAAAGCCCTTAACAAACTCGAATTCGCTGTTCTTGTTTATTATCAAGTCGTAATTTATGGGGATAGCGTTTATCTGAATCATCATCGTAGACTTGTCGTCTGTCTGCCAATCCTCTTCAGACTGCTCTATAATCTCAAACTGCATAGGATAATAACCATGGTCTGACAAGCCCCGCAAGCCAAAATGTTCAGGCCAAACTCGGCTAATCTCCATAAGCGTATATCTTTCCTCACCAAGCCCTACATGTTTAAAGTTCTTAACAGCCAGAAGCATGCCCTCTTCCAAAAGCCCCATCAAATCCTTTTGGTATTCAACTTTTATGCGACACTGGTAACGGGCGCTTATGCCTGCAAGCTTAGTCTCTTCGGCACCGCCAAAATACTTTGGAATGACAGCGGCCAGTCTTGCGTTGAATCTGCCGTCGAAATCTGTGAAGCAAAAACTGTTAAATTCTTTCTCTTCTTGCGGCTTCAATTGTGGCTCTCCTCTCCCTGAAAGTACTCATATAGAATATGAACTTTCTCAATTTATGATTATTGAGTATCCAATCCGCCGTGGTATCAACGATACGTTTGAATTGACTGTAATTCCACTTCGCAACCTTATCCGCTATGAACAAGGGTTTGTTGTGACCGAAGGCTTCCGGAATGCTGGACGGAGCCATAGCAGCCAAAATAGTCATAGTCAAGTTTTGAAGCTTGTTTGGAACGTTTTTGTCCAAAAACAGAATCACTTCAACTGGTTCCTTCGTACCATTGCTGAGTTCATTCCAAAACTCGACAACATTCTCAGGCTTGTAATCATATTCTGGATAGACTAAACGGTCTATCAATAGGACGTTGCTCCGCAACAGCGGGTCTGTTTTGGCTTGGCTTAACTGCACATAAGTTTTCAGAAAAGTCCTTTCGAGACCGATTTTGTTTTTTATGGCTCCTGAAACGTAACCTCTGCGGTTTTTCCTGTCTGGAACCATTGTTCTAAATGCGGAATCATATTCTATTAGGCTCCATGGCGGCTTGATTTTTTCCGTGTTGAAGATGCTGGCTGACTGCAGTATCATGCGGTCCGTGTTTGGCAGTTTTTCAAACTCTTCCTGCGAAATAGTCGTTTTTAATAAACCCTCATTGTGCATTATCGGGATTAACTGTCGTTTAAAGTCCCTTGCAGCGGTATCCTTTGTCATGCCTATAAGCAAAATGCGTCTGTTCCAGCATTCTTCCATGAGCATGTGCAACGTGAAAAGCGTGAGAAAAGCAATGTCAAGAGTTGTTAACCAATGTTCTTTTCCGTCCTTCAAAATCTTCATCAGGCTGGCTGTTTTTGTTTCTGACGTTTTTGCGAAAAAGAAGCGGTCGCCTAGGCTTGTAACAAGCTTTCTGATGCGTTTCCAAGTTGTTGCATACTTAGAATTCAAATTGTAAGTCTCATTCGTCTCGTTTAAAATGCCCCTCTTAACCAAGTGTTTAAGGTTTCGCTTTACCCTTTTGACTCTTTTTTCGTCTGTTATGTCGAGTTCGGCTAGGATCTGCTTCTCGGTTAGGGTTCCCCTTTGCCTAGCCAAGTGAATTATTGCGTAACGTAGGTAGTCCGCCCTTGGAGGCGGCAACCCTAAAGCTTGATTACAAACGTATTGTCTTGCGATGGTTAAGTCGTTAACATCGATGGGTTCATCATCAATTTTGTATCCAATTATGCTGCTTTTTGTTTCCCACAACTCACGCTTTGAAGTGTCGTAAAGTAGGCTTGCCCGTTCAATGGACAAGCTTCTATCCAAAAGAATGATGCGTATGTTCTGGTCTGGGTCTGTAGCGAGCTTATAAGCAAGATAATACTCGGCAAAGGTCATTATCCAATTCGCAATCGTTGCGTTACTTATTATTGCTTCATCTCTTAACAGCTGCTCAACCTCAAAAAACGTCTGGTCTATATCCGGAATCTCGTTAATGTAAACTGGCACAACGTTTGAGATGCCAGCGCCTTGCTGAAGCGTCCTTTCATCATACTTAACCAATGGCTTGTCATTTTCTGAAAAAGTTATGGTGCCGGTTGAAGCATAAGCACCACCGAAGAAAATCACCAAATCAAATAATGGGCGAGAATACATCGTACCATCTATACCAGCAAAACGAACACTGGGAGCACCGAAAAATTCTTTCGCGGTTTCCCAAGCTCCTCTACAGTTAAAACCCATTCTTACAAGGTTTGAAAGCAGGCCGTCGTAAAGGTTTTTAAGCGATGAAAAACGCTGTTCGTAATCCAAAACCTGCATCGAAGCCCCGTGCCTAAGCACATCACTCGTCCGCTTTACAGCATTACTCAATGAAGACAAACTCACTCACCTAATATTCACCTTATCCCCTAATAGCATTCTGAAAGGTAAAAACGTTGCCAACACAAAACACAAAAATAATCCAGCTAATATGACTTAAACTTTCAGGAGGGAAAATATGCGGAGAATTAGCTTGGACGGAATATTCGTGCCTCATGTAACGCCTTTTACGCGTGAAGGTGAACTTGACGAAGAAGCGCTTAGGACGTGTGTGAGATTTTGGGTGGAAGGCGGAGTTTCCGGGCTTGTGCCTTGTGGAAGCAATGGGGAAGCCCCTTACCTTTCTAGGCAGGAGAGGCGAAAGGTTATTGAAACTGTCATGGACGAGGCTGACGGAAAGGTTCCGGTGGTCGCTGGGACAGGCAGCATGAGCACCAGAGAAACGATTATGTTCACTAAGGACGCGAAGGACTTGGGAGTGGATGCCGCACTCGTAGTGACGCCTTTCTACTTCAAATTTTCAAGCAGGGAAATTTACGAGCATTACAGGGCTCTGTTGGAGGCTGTAGACATTCCAATAGTTCTCTACAATGTCCCAAAGTTTACAGGGTTTTCCCTAGAACCAACCGTGGTCTCTCAGCTTGTGGCTGAATACGAAAACGTGGTTGGGGTGAAGGATAGCAGCGGAAGCATCGGCACTATAACTGAGATCATAAGGCTGGTGGGCGACAAGATATCAGTGTTAGCCGGAGCAGCCGACTTAACTTTACCAACGTTGATGCTGGGAGGCAGGGGCGCCGTAATCGCGGTTGCAAACGTGTTTCCCAAGATGTGTAGCAGCCTATACGAAGCTTTTAAGAGAGGCGACTACGAAGAGGCAGGCAAGCTGCAGCGACGCGTATCATACGTAAACGAGGTGCTCATAAAGAGACACAACCAGCTCTCAGCTATTAAGGAAGCATTAAAATTGCGCGGCTTGCCAGGCGGCTACCCACGCAGACCAGCATTGCCACTGGAGAGTGAAGAAAGGAAGGATATTGAAAACATGTTGAGAGTTATGCTAAAGCCTTCTTGAGGGGATCCACAGCCTTTACGGGGATTCTTCTTATAGCCAAACCTCTTTGAGTAAAATATCAAGAAATGATTTACTAGTCTTTATGATTATCATAGCTAAGCCATAAGAATTGTATGAATCACTGAAGACACTACTATCCTACCATAGTCGCTTCTTTCTTTGACCAGTTCATAAACGTAAATATAGCTCTATCAACAAAAACGATACTGTGCGGGGTTGCCCTAGCCTGGTAGGGGGCAGGCCTGCTAAGCCTGTGGTCCTTTGGGCCGCGCGGGTTCAAATCCCGCACCCCGCGCCAACAAAATACAGCAGGAAAACTCACATTTTTGAAGAGATTTCCTCAAAAACTTTAGATTTTGTTTGTTTTTCAGATTTCTGTTCATTTTGCATTCTCATACAATCGCATCCTCGATTTAAACCAGTCCGTTACTTAAAATAATATAGAATCTGGATGTATTTCAAGCTTGTCGGTATTACTGCAAATTGTCTAGATAGCAGTGCTTTAATTCACAACTGATGGAGAAGAGAGGCTGAGGAGAAGTTAGCTATTGACTAATGTTTGCACTATTAGATTTCATTGCCAATGTCTAGCATACGTTTATAAGGCAACTCGTCTACGTTAAGCATTCAAGAATTAGACTTCTAAACGAAAACTAGTTCTTCTAGCAAAATAGGAGGTGCAATGTAGATGTCGTACAGAAGAGAACCAAGGGAAATGCATAAGGCAGTCTGTGCCGATTGTGGCCAAGAATGTGAAGTACCATTCAAACCTGACGGAAGCAGACCTATTTACTGCCGAGAATGCTATTCTAAACGAAGAAACACAAGGAGATATTAAGCTCACGAGCTAATATTTATCCTTAGTTAACACTCCTTTTTCTTTTTTATTTTGTTCTTCTTTTTATGCTCTAGCGCGCGTAATAGAAGAGACGTGTAGAAGATTCTTCCATTAATCTTTATTTAACACTAAACACACAGTAGACACAGCAACATTACACGCTGCAATCAATAATAAAGGAGTGAGGGAAAATGGCGAAAGAATCAGGAATTGTTTTCATTGGAAACAAACCACCGATGAGCTATGTTTTAGCGATCATCACAAGTCTATCGGCATCTAACGCTAAAGAAATAACCTTGAAAGCCCGAGGACGAGCAATCACGACAGCTGTTGACACAGTCGAAATAACTAGAAGGCGCTTCATCAAAGACTTAAAAGTAAGCAAAATCGCGATAGGAACAGAGGAGATGCCAGCGAGAGAAGGCGAAAACAGAGCAAGAATGGTTTCAACAATAGAGATAACACTTGCAAAAGAGTAGAAACATTTCGCGTTGAAACACAGCGCCCGCATTTACTCGTTCAGTTTGGATAGATGTCAATATTCGCATACACAACACAGTACAAGCACTCAAATCAAACCCTTTCTTTTGAAAATTTCTTATATAATATAATAGATAAGGAAAAATTCGAAAGAAAAAACAAATTTTGAGACTTCCAAAAAAATGACGCATCTTTCTAAGGTCTTACACATTCGGCTTTAGGTCTATACGATCGCTTTCTTGTTCGCTTTCGCTTGTGTCGTTCACATTCATATACGCGAACCAATAGCCATCCTTTGTCCTCATAACTGCAGCCACATGGCAAGGTGACCGTGCCCCTTGTCTTGGTTTGGGTTTTCTTTCTCATTTTGGATTTCTCTGTTTTTCTAACTAGTATGAAGACGAACTTTTTAAGTTTATAGCTTTCTAAACAAAAGAAAAATTATGGAGTTTTTAAAATATCTGCATTATATAAAGTAGAAAAATTAGAAACCAATGTGCTTTTAGTATTTTCAATAATAATTTTTGTTCCAAAATCTTTAGTTATAAGTTTTGGATATTTTGTGTTGTAGTTTGGAGTGGGGTCATTTGAGTGGGTCGGAAGCAAAGAAGAAAGAAAAAACCGTCAAGCTTGAGAAAGTAGCTGAGGAAACTGGAGAGCTTATCGGAAAGGGTATTAGGAAGACTTGGAATGTTGCCAAGAGTTTCGAAAAAGGGTTGGTGGGCACTCTTGAGAAGAGGGAAGAGCGGAAAGATGCAGCTTCTTTAACTTGTCAGCACTGCGGTGCTTCAATTTTGCCAAGTTCAAATTTTTGTGCCCGTTGTGGAAAAAAGCTTTGATCTTTTCAGTAGATTTTTCTATAAATAAGCCTGAAATTAAAGTGCGGGGGTCCTATCCCCCGCATGTGTTTACCGGTAAAAAAACATAATAAATATGTATAAAATATGCTTGACAAATGTTGAAATTCTTCTGAGCTACTATTAACCGGTGGTAGTGTTCGAATGTTTATGCGCTTACTATGATGCGATTTCAATTACGGTGAGAGTTCTGTCTAGTATTTTAGGAGAACCGATTTCCCTCAGGAACTGAACATTGATTGTGTGCGTTCCAGCGTTCAGCGAATCTGTTAGAAATTCTATGTGTCCTGACATTTTGTAGGTTCCACTGGCAGGCGGTCCAGTTGAACATACATACATGCTGCTGTTATAGATATTGTCCACAACTATTCTCACCCGAATCGATGCGGGTGGTTCTAATATATGCGTGCATGAAAATTGCGCAAAGATTTTGGAACCCTCCTGAACATTTATTGCGATTTCCATTGAAGAGTCAAAATCAGAAAAGTTATACCACTGCGTCGCTGTATAGCTACTGATGTCGACCTGCGTATTATTACTATTCTGGAGTATTTGAAGAATTGAATCGGTTCCGTTTATCCCGGCTATGCCTTGTGGTCCCTGTGGTCCTTGTTCTCCTTGTTCGCCCTGTGGCCCTGGCTTAACAAATATCTGAGCAGCCACAGCCGCACCAACAACGCCTGCCAACATCCCGATTACCAAAGCCAATACAAGAACTTTCCAAGGGTATCTATCTCGTTCATTGTTCTTTTTTTCCAATGTAATTACGCCTCGCTTTCTTTAAGGGTATACAGCATAAAAAAATTATGAACTTGTAATCTGTATTCCGCGTTTTCGTTGATAAAGTGTAAAATTCTTGCCTTCTCTCGGAAAAGCCTCAAACTAAGAGTTTATAGGTGAAATAAGCTCAGAATAAGCTTAAACTCTGATATGGGAGTTGAATTTAAGCTCTCTCCAAGGTAGAGCGTCACCCGCAACTTTCCTTTTTTCTCGTATATTCTAGTTTTAGAGATGTGCGATATCTTGAATATAGATTCTCTTTTCATAAACTTGTTATTTTTGTAGCCGCATTGTAAAGCTTGGATGATATGAATTGAGTGCTTCGAAAGAACTTGA
>DAOUSM010000129.1 GCA_030627225.1 Candidatus Bathyarchaeota archaeon
AGGTTGTAGTCGTATGGGTATATGCATTTATACTTCTCGATGAGTTCTTTCAGCTTGTCTTTACCTAAAACGCACATCTATTGAGACCTCTAAACGCTTTTCTAGCATTACTGAGGCTCTGAGGTTATATAGTTTTTTGACACAACTGTGTGTGCGTGCAATAGGTGTAGTGGGGCTCAACCTTGAGGTTTACAGCTAAAACCAAGCTGTTTAAAATACCTTATTTTTAAGTGCTCTGGCTTTGAAGCCTGTTATTGTTATGCCTACTACTTCGTTGTCTGCTATCCTGTATATGATTCCGTCCTAAACTTCAACACTATCCTTTGCTTCTCTTGGCTTTCCAAGCTTATGTAGAGTACGTCGGCTTCCTCATCATAGTCCAAATCGATCTTTTCTAGGCTTATTGCGGCTTTCTCCATATCACTTCGCCCTTAACCTTAGTACCATTAGAAGTAAAGTAAGGCAGTTACAATAACCTTTCCTTCCTGAACTCACGGTAAACAACTACAATATATTTTGTCATCCTCACTGTTAAACAAGTGGTTTTTAATACAAAGTTTCCTAAAAGAAAAGGGAAGGGAAAAGTTATGGGTTGTGAATACTGTGGCAAAGATGCTCTTTACAAATGTAGCGTCTGTGGAAGGCTGTTGTGCATGGAACACGTAAAGCTGCGAACAGTGTGCCCCTCATGCGTGAAGAAAGCCACTTTAGAATACATGATGGACAAAGTAAACATGGACAAGGAAAGAGAGAAGATTCGGGAGTTGGTTCAGCGGTTTTGGGGAGAACAGGAACAGTTAACCTTTGACAGAAAATTCATTGTTGCAGAACTCCCTGCATACGTTGCAAAAGTAGAAAATAACATAATCGGATTCATTTCTTTCACAGAAGCAGACGATGCAATTATAATTGTCGCTTTGGGCGTATTACCTCAATACCAAAGCTCTGGTGTTGGCAGAAGTTTAATCGGAAAAGTTGAGGCTGAAGCAAAGAGAATGCTCAAGAAAAGATTGCTGGTTTCAACTTCAAACGATGATTTGCCAGCCTTAGCATTTTACCAGTCTCTCGGATTTCAGATTTATGAAGTAAAGCCAAACGTCATAGCTGAAAAACATGGCAGAATCTTAGAAGGCATGGGCGGACTGCCTATAAGAGACGAGTTAAGACTGCGGAAAACCCTTCACTAACAAATGCTTTTTCAAAGTTGGTGGTTAATGCTATTTTCAAAGGATGCCGAGTCCACGTCTTACTTCGTCTAAGGTTTCTTTAGCCTTCGAATATTTACTGAACAGTTCAGAGAGTTTTCCACATGGACATTCAGAACAGTAAGCACAGTTTGTAACTTTCTTTTCTCTTCCACACTTCCGTATTTCGCAAAGAGTACAGTAGCTGAAAATGCGTGGGCTTTCGCTTATGCAGCCGTCACAGTTAATATCTTCTGGTTTGTACTCCTTCCCATATTGCCGAGTAAATATTTCAGCAACCCTTCTTCTCTCTGCATCATCATCCTTCTGCGTCGCCATTAAAACGGGACAGTCAGAACATATTATTCCGCAGTATCCAATCATCTTCTCCATTCAAACCATCCCTATAAAGTTATGCGAATAGGCTTATTTAATTTCCCAAAACTGATTCAGCGCTCAGCCTTAACAAGCACAACCGTCTCAAAAAACGGCAAAGCACACTTCACAACAATGCTAGTCCTTAAGCCACATTCCTCAAATCTCCGCAAAGTCTCATCAACATCAGACAACGTAGACTGCACCAAAAGGACACGCCCATTCTCTTTCAAATATTTTGGTGCTTCGCAAATGAAACGGTCGATAACCTGTCTGCCAGCAACTCCGCCAGCCCAAGCACACCCAAGCCACGATTTGTTCTCAGAAGGCTCTGAAGGTAGATAAGGAGCATTAAATAGAATTAAATCAAACTTTTCTCCCATCTTTATCGGCGCGAACAAGTCTCCCCACACGAAAAACATCTTGTCCGCAACCCCATTTAGCTCTGCGTTCTCCCTTGCACATCGAACCGCATGTGGATTTATGTCAACCGCAACAACCCCTGCGGCTTTCTCTGCCGCAATTATGCCCAATATGCCGCATCCAGTGCCCATGTCAAGAACAATTCCACCTTTTTTCACAACCAAATTTTCAGCAAAAAGAAAAGAGTCTTCAGATGGTTCGTAAACATTCTCAGAAACATGAAAGGCATAGTTCACAAAAAACACTTTTTTATTTCGTGAGGACATTTGCTAAAACTCCGAAATCTTCAGGTGCCAATTCCCTCACTCTTTTGTCACGAAATGGAAGAGAATCAGCAAGCTTAACAGCGTCTTCTGCAATCGTAGCATGCATGCCCTTTATAAATGGTAAAACGGCGTTTCTGACTTTCCTATTGCGTTGTGTGAAAAGCCTCTGCACAAGTTGTTTGAATAAGGCTTCATTTTTCAAGGTGAAAGGCGGCGGTCTTTTCGGTTTTAAACGTACAATAATCGAATCCACGTCTGGCTGTGGATAAAACATCCATTTAGGAACCTCATCTAAGATTTCAACTTCAACACGATAATAGGCAACAACCGTTAACCACCCATAATCTTCGCTTCCCACGGAAGCCACAAGACGGTTCGCAAATTCCTTCTGAAAGATTAGGACTGCACAGTCAAAATTTCTGTTAAATAGCCACTGAAGCAACGCCGAAGAAATATGGTAAGGCGGGATTGAAACAACCTTACTGAACTGTGGTACCCGCACTTTGAGCACATCGCCCTCGATTATCTTAACGTTAGATGAATCCTTAAGTTGTTCACGCAAAACCCTCACAAGCCTTGAATCAGACTCAACAGCCAGAACCGCCTCACATCTGTCCGCAAGAAAACGTGTTAAGAAGCCTAAGCCCGCACCAATATCCAGCACCACATCGCTCCGGCTTAGTGACGCATAATCAGCCATACACTGAAAAATCGAAGGCTCAACCATGAAGTTCTGTCCCAAACGTTTCTTCGGAAAAATTCGATACCGTCGAAGCAGAAACTTCGTTCTCTCTAGGAGACTCATGACACCCATTAACCAGTCGAGTTATGTTTAGCGAGCCCTCGTGAACAATCGATACTTGCTCTCACCAGCCAACTCCTCCAAAATCCTCTTAGTAATCAACTTAACAGGGTTCGGTATCTCCGTACGCTTCTGCAAGTCCTCAAAACTTTCAAAGGGTTTCCTCTCTCGCTCATTGATAACCTGCCACATATACTTTTTCCCTATCCCAGGAATCAACTCAAGAGCATGCATCCGCGGCGTTATAGCACGCGCTGTATTAAAGAAGTCGACAAAACTTTTTTCACGGTTAAGCACCATCTTGCTGATTACTACTGGAAGCTCCATCCTCGCAGCGCCGGTCAACTCATCATAGCCTATCCGCCCAATAATATACGTGATTTCCTCGCGAGCCTCCTTCCCAACATAAACGCGATCATGGGGCTTAAGCACAACACCCTCCTTAACTAAGGCTTCTAA
>DAOUSM010000063.1 GCA_030627225.1 Candidatus Bathyarchaeota archaeon
CTAATATAGAAGCGAAGGGCAAACCTAGCAAGTGGATCACTCTCATTGCTTTAAGAATATTAAAGCGTCTAAGTTTAGTGAAATCAAAACTGTAATTAAGGCTTATAGTTATTTCATACCTCCTCTGGAAGGTACACAATTTTCATGCCTTATTCGAAGGCTTTGAAAAAGAAGGTAGCAAAAATAGATAGTAGTGATAAAAACAATATAGTAAAGAATATAAGTTAGTGTTGTTCCGTCAACATTAATTGGGATATAATATGAGCATTTTGAAGCTTCAGATTTCAATAATAGGCACAATAGCTACGATAATTGCAGTTACTACGTTATTCCTTACGGTTATACTAAGCTGGCTGGGCGTAAACATTCTTTTCATTGCGGTTTTCATAGTCCTATTCAATGTGGGTCAATGGCTAATTGCACCATATATCCTTGACGCCATATACCATATTCGAGCGGTTTCGAAGTCTGAAAATCCAAAACTTCATGGGATAGTAGAGCGCTTAAGCCGTAAGAGCAATATCAAAACACCGAAGCTTATGCTGGCTCAAATACCGATACCCAACGCCTTTGCCTACGGTTCGCCAATCGCAGGGAATCGTGTAGCTGTTACTACTGGTTTGCTGAAAAGTTTGGAAACCGAGGAGGTTGAGGCTGTTATTGGCCATGAACTTGGTCATCTGAAGCATAAAGATGTCCAAGTTATGTTGTTCGTTTCCTTGCTCCCAGCCTTATTTTATTATATAGGATATACTATGCTTTGGTCCTCCATGTGGGGTCGAAGAGATGAGAGGGGAGGGGGTGCCACTGCGGCGCTCATAGGCATAATTTGCATAGCTGCCTTTTGGGTTCTACAACTTTTCACATGGCAGCTCAGCCGTCTTCGCGAATATTACGCTGATAGACACAGCGCCTCAATAGTTGAAGATGGTCCGCGAAAACTTTCAGAAGGCCTAGCGAAAATAGTGCATACAACCAGAAAGATGGGAAAAATTAGGAAGCAAACACAGCATCTAAATGCCTTCAAAGCATTGTTTATCGCTGACCCTGACCATGCAGCCACAGATTCTATAGCGATATCGAGGATAACAGCCTCAAGCGACTATAAACTAGTTCAAGAAATTCTTTCACAAAAGCTGACAACAATAGACAGAATTATGGAAATCTTTTCGACACACCCCAACATCGTTAAGAGATTAAAGGCTTTACAAGAATTAAGCTGAAAGACCCCTACTCTTTCCGTTCTTTCATTTCATGTCGAAAAATTAAAGACAATAAGCTGACAATTATTTCAAATCGTTTCAAACGTGGTGTCCTCATGCAGTTCGAGAATGTTTCCTCCGAAATTGAAAGTTTGAGAGATGAAATGACACATGCATTAATGGAACTTATTCGAATTCCAGCAATAGCACCTGAAAACAATGGAGAAGGAGAGTCAAAGAAAGCTGAAAAATTAATGCAAATACTGGAAACCGTTGGCTTTGACAAGATAGAACGCTACGATGCTGAAGATGAAAGAGTTCCCTCTAAGAAGAGACCTAACATCATAGCATATTACCCTGGAGAAAATACTGCTGAAAAACTTTGGATAATAACACATTTAGACGTGGTTCCACCAGGAAAAGAATCCCTCTGGACAGCTACAAAACCCTTTGAGCCAACAATTAAGGAAGAACGAATTTACGGACGAGGAAGCGAAGACAACGGACAATCCATGATTGCTTCAATCTTTGCGGTTAAAGCCCTAAAAACTTTGGGCATAAAACCGAAACGAACAGTAGCTTTAGCGTTTGTCGCTGATGAAGAGCAAGGAAGCACCCACGGGATCCAACATCTCATAAAGCAAGGACTATTCAAAAAAGAAGACCTGATAGTTGTACCAGACGGCGGAAACGAGGATGGAAGCTTTGTAGAAATAGCTGAAAAAAGCGCCTTATGGCTTAGGGTACGCACAATTGGAAAACAGACTCACGCCAGTAGACCTGGCAAAGGCTTAAACGCCCATCGCCTAGGAATGGAATACGCCTTGGCCTTGGACAAAATGTTACATGAAAAATATTCGCTTAGGGACGAGTATTTTGATCCGCCCGAAAGCACTTTTGAACCCACAAAAAAGGAGAAAAACGTGGATGCCGTAAACATTATTCCTGGAGAAGACATAATTTACTTCGACTGCAGGATTCTGCCAAGCTACAACCTAGAAAAAATATTGAATGATATTCACAGGCTTGCGGAGAATTTTGAAAAGAAAACCGGAGCAAAAGTAAAAATCGGAGTATTGCAGAAAAGCGTTGCTCCAAAACCAACAGACGCAAATTCGAAAATAGTTGTAATGTTGAAAGAAGCAATTAAGAAGGTTAAGGGAGTAGAGCCTAAAGTTGGAGGAATAGGAGGAGGAACATGCGCTGCCTTCTTCAGAAAAGTAGAGGTTCCAGCAGTTGTCTGGAGCACAATAGATGAGATGGCGCATCAACCAAACGAATATACGAAAATAGAAAACCTTGTTAACGATGCAAGAGTTTTTGCTTTCTTAGCGATTTCCTGATTGTTTTTCGATATTTTAGATGTGAGTGCTTACCTTCAGAAAACCTGTATCATTTTTCCCAAGCATTTTGCTTTTTATATTCGAAAAATTTATATGGCTGGATAATCCATCCAGCATTCATGAACTCAACACGGATAGCCATAATCACGATACTAGTTGCTCTTTCGATAGGCACTAACTACGCAATGATATCTTTGTTTAACGTAAAACTTATGGACCTTATAGTCTTTATCGGTGGCTTTTGCTTCGGACCTCTTGTTGGAGCATTAATCGGGATAACCTCTTGGGCAGTTTACGGCACACTAAATCCTATGGGCTTTTCACTTCCAATATGGCTTTCAACAATGTTTTCAGAACCAATTTATGGTATTGCAGGAGCATTTTTGAGGAAAAGTCTAAATTCAAATGAATTCCACGAATTCAAAAAAGAACGAGTTAATGCTTGTGTTTTTTTAGGGATTCTTGGAATGTTTCTAACATTTATTTATGATGTCATCACAAACATTGTCTTTGGATATGTAAGCGGTTGGAATATTCTATTCGCTGTCATTGTCGGCTTTGTCCCCTTCGGACTTGTTCATATGATCAGCAACGCATTTTTCTTCGGGCTAGGATGTATTCCAGCAATTAATGCCATATTAAAGATTATTGGAGGTGAAAATTCTGGCATTTCTAAAAAATAAATGGGCAATGCTTTCTATGCTGTTTGCATGTTGGGCTTTAATAGCATCGTTTCTAGCTGGCTACTACTGGTTCCAATATACAGACATCCTCAACAGAATAAGTGGTGTGGTAATTCACGTCAACGTGGGTATAGACTACGGCAATGGCACAAGAACATGGCATAACAACACGAAAGCACTAACCGGGGCATCATTGTTTGATGTAACAAAGCAGGTAGCCGATGTAACGTATCAGGTAGGCGTATTTGGAACAGAAATCACTTCAATTAATGGTGTTAGCAAACAAGATTCGTTTGGCTGGACCTACTGGATTTGGAACAGCACAAGTCAATCATGGTCAATTGTATGGGAAAACGCTGATGTGTACAAAGTAACAAATGGAGAAACATTCATGTGGTACTATCAGAACGCCTTTAACCCTCCGCCATAAAAACACAATAAATAGCAGTTTATAGCTGTGTTTTTAATCATCAACATAGCAAAACGATTTTAAGCTAAAATGTGCGTCATATTTGATTAACTTAAGCATGGAGCTGTAAACCTTGAAGGAAACTTCGCATTTACTCTGCCAAGCTCACAAGGAAAAAAGAAAATATTTGCTTGAAACTGAGGCTAAAACAATTTGCATGGAATATGGAATTCCAGTCACTAAGTTTAAACTGGCGAAAAATGAAGCGGAAGCCATCAAATTTGCAGAGGAAATCGGATATCCTGTGGTTCTTAAAATTGTTTCGCCAGACATTATCCATAAATCAGACGTCGGTGGTGTTATAGTAAATCTAAAAGATGCAAATGCCGTTCGGAATGCCTACAAGCAAATATTGAAAAATGTTAGGCGACATAAGGCAAAGGCGAAAATAGTTGGTATGCTGGTTCAAGAAATGGCTCCATTTTCAACAGAAGTCATAGTAGGCGCTATTAAAGACCCACAGTTTGGTCCAGCATTAATGTTTGGGCTGGGCGGAATTTTTGTAGAAGTTCTAAAAGATGTAACTTTTAGGATTGCACCTATAACGGAAGATGAAGCCCGCGAAATGATTACAGAAGTTAAGGCTTATCCGTTGCTGAAAGGGTATAGGAATATGCCGCCGGCGGACATAGATGCCATAGTGCAGATTTTGCTGAATACTTCAAGGCTCGTCATGGATTATCAGGAGATTAAAGAGCTTGACCTAAACCCCATAATGGTCTATGAAAAGGGAGCAAAAACAGTCGATGCAAGAATCATCCTCGAATAAATACAAAAACTGGTCAAAACACGAAATCTTTTCAAGAACATATATTCCGCCAGAAACTCCATTTTTCGTTAGGTTGGATGGGTGGAAATTTAGGAAGCTTTCAGAAACCCTAAAGGCTGAAAAACCCTTCGATAAAAAATTCGCAAAAAGTCTAGTTTCTTCTGGAAAAATTCTATTTAAAAAGGGTTTTAATCCTGCTTTAATTTATGTTGCAAGCGACGAACTAAACGTCCTATTTCTAAACGCTGCTCCTTTCCGCAGAAGAATCGAAAAAATAAACTCCGTATTAGCAAGCCTTATCTCGAGTGCCTTTTCACTAAACCTACAGAAGTTCTTTAACGAAAAACATGTCACAGCCTTTGATTCCCGTATAATTGTCGCTTCAACCGAAGAAAAAATAATGGAATACTTGGCTTGGCGGCAGATAAACTCGTGGAGAAACCATAACAACGCATACGCGTACTGGATTTTCCGCAAAATGGGATATAAGCCTGCTGAAATATCTAAAAAACTTAAAGGGTTAAAAACTGAAGAGCTTCACGAAATAATGTTTAGGCAAGGTGTAAATTTGGCTAAGACTCCTCAATGGCAAAGAAGGGGAATACTCATTTATAAGCAACCATTCCTTAAAAAAGCAAAAAACCACCCAGTAACAAGGTGGAAAGTTGAAGAACACTGGAAGCTACCACTTTTCACGTCAAGAGAGGGGGTAAAGCTAATCCAACAGATTCTGGAATGGACAAGGCAGAAGAGGAAAAAGTAGTTGTCAAAGCAGGATAAAACGCGAAAAATCAAGGAGTTAACCCAAAAACTCTCAGTGTTAAAGGAGCAAATGAGCAAGCTGAATGCTGAGGCAAGAGAATGGGCGGAAAAAAGAAACAAGCTTAATGAGCAGTTTAAGAGTTTACGCGTTGAAACACTTGAACTGAGAAGTGAAAGAGACAAGTTGAACGAGAAAGTAAAAGAGCTGAAGCAGCAACGAAACAAGATGAAAACAGAAATCCATGAAAAAATTGAAGAGATAAAAAAACTAAGTCAAGAAATTAAAGCCCTAACCAAGAAAAAACCTTCAAGAAACCCTCAAACCCTGCAAAAAGAGTTTGAAAGTGTTGAATGGCAGATTCAAACAACACCTTTAAGCTTAGAGGAAGAGAAGGAACTTGTTGAACGCGTCAAGCAACTAGAAATTCAGTTGAACATTCATAGAAAGCTTGGACGGTTAAACCAGAAAATGCTTGAGTTGCAAGCTGAACTCAAAGCTATTAAAGTAAAAAATAGGCATTACCACGAAAAACTAACGGAAACCGCACAGAAAAGCCAGAGAATTCATGAAAAAATGCTAGAAAAAATTGCTGAAGCAAAAAAACTTAGAATGGAAGCCGACAACCTGCATCGGCTCTTTCTGCAAACAAGAGAAAGAACGAAACCCCTTCAAGAGAAAATAACGGAAATCTTAGACCGGATAAAACGGTTGAGAGAAGAAATTCGAGAGGAAGAAGAGAAAGAAAAGAAGAGAATTGAGGAAGTTCTTCGGGAAGAGCTTGAAAAACGGGCA
>DAOUSM010000094.1 GCA_030627225.1 Candidatus Bathyarchaeota archaeon
CGTGCGACAATCCGCTGCAGAACTTGCAGCTAAAGCTCCAGTAGCCCTTAAAGTGGCTAAAGCCTTAATCAATAAAGGTGCAGACATGAGTCTAGATGCTGCAATAGCCCTAGAACGTGAAGGCTTCGGTGTTGTTGCTTCCACAGAGGACTTGCAAGAAGGCGTTTCAGCCTTTATGGAAAAGCGAAAACCAATGTTTAAAGGCAAATAGGCAAAAATGTCAACTTCTTTCTAAAACCTTCTCCATTTTCTAGAAACCATCTTACAAGTACGTTAACGAACGTATCTAATAAAAAGTTATATGTGAAAGAATAAAGCTAGGGAGAGCTCAATAGTCGCCTAGTTCTTTTTTGAATGCTTCACATAGGTCTCTTCCCCAATTGTCGATGGCTTCCAGCTTTCCGAGGAAGAACCTGAGCACTGGTGGTTCATATACAAATTTTAACCCTTTTATCAAATCTCTGTGGTTATACAACCAATTTATTCTGTCAACTGCATATTCAATGTGTGATATTGTATAAACTCTCCTTGGAAGTGCAATCCTTGTTAGTTCCAAATCCGCGAAGACTTCATTCCCTTCTTTGTCTCTTTCCATTGAAATGGTCCCTCTTTCCATGCTCCTAATCCCCGATGCTATGTAAAGCGCGGCTGTCAGAGCTCCCGCTGGATACTGTGATTGAGGAATATGGGGCAGAAACTTCATAGCATCCAAATGACAAGCTAATCCACCTGGTGGTGTAACCACCGGAATCCCAGTTTCAACAAGCCTCTTAACAAAGTACTTTATCTGCTCTACTGCGCAACCGGCAAGATCAGGATCAACCATTTCTCGCATCCCAACAGCCATAGCTGCAACTTCTCTCTGGGACATGCCACCATATGTAAAGAAGCCTTCATACACTGGAAGCCAAGGTTGCATCTTTTCAAAAAGCTCTTTGTTATTTGTCGCTATACAACCACCTCTAACGCATGTGTTTTTCCTTCCGCTCATGTAGAATATGTCCGCTAGACTACACATCTCTTCGACTATCTCTGCAACCGTCTTGTTTTCATACTCTTTTTCTCGCTGTCTTATAAGATAGGCATTTTCACAAATTAGACTTCCATCCAGTACCAGAGGAATATGGTATTCGTTGCAAATCTGCTTGATCTCCTTCAAATTTTTCATGGAAAAAGGCTGTCCACCGAGCAAGTTAGTCGTCGCTTCCATACGAACAAAGGGTATCTTTTCTCTACCATATTTTTGAATAGCATCTTTCAACTTTTGCGGATCCATATTACCCTTGAAGGGAAAAGTGCTTTCTGTCTCTAGTGCTTCATCGGTGTAAATTTCTAAGCATACCGCCCCCCCAGTCAGTTCGATATGTACTTTAGTGGTAGTAAAATGGTAGTTTGTAGGGATCACGTCACCTGATTTAGCGAATACTTTTGATATTAGGTGTTCTGCTGCTCTTCCTTGGTGAACATTCATTACGTATTTATATCCCAAGACATCTCTTACTGCATCAGCAAATTCATAAAAAGTCATACTACCAGCATAAGCATCGTCAACTTTCATCATGGCAGCGAATTGGTTGTCACTCATGGCATTTGTACCGCTGTCAGTGAGCATATCAAGAAACATATCCTTGGTTTTAAGCTGGAATGTATTGTAACCAGCCTCTTCTATAGCCTTAAGCCGCTGTTCCACCGGTGGCAACCAAATTTTTTGCACCATTCTCGCTTTGTGCATCTCTATGGGTATTTCTTTACCAGAAGATAATTTTATGGACATTACACAAACCTCATGAATGTTGCTGTTATCGGATATGCGTTTTAATATTTCTTTCGGTTACGGCTTACTTTATTCAAGATTGTTTTGATTTTTGACCAAAACTTATATGTGAAGGGCTAGAGATGAAAGTTTTCTCTAAGATTGGGAGAGAAGTTTATTGCGTGTGCTGTTAAAAGATAGCCCTGGGAAACATGTGCTTTTGCTTGGTAATGAAGCCATCGCTAGGGGGATTTTAGAGGCTGGCATAGGCATAGTGACAACATATCCAGGTACACCAGCATCCGAGATAGGTGATTCTATCTCGGCGATAGCTGCTGAAGCTGGCTTATATATGGAGTATTCCACCAATGAAATTGTCGCTGTGGAGGTTGCCGCTGGAGCTGCAAACTGTGGAATCAGAGCCCTCACGGCTATGAAGCATGTTGGACTAAATGTGGCTTCGGATTTGGTTATGACATTGGCTTATGCTGGTGTAAGGGGCGGCTTTGTTATAGTTACTGCGGATGACCCAGAATGCTATAGTTCACAAAACGAGCAAGACAACCGCTTTTATGCCTTATTTTCAAATCTGCCATGCCTAGAGCCTTCCAATCCTCAAGAAGCAAAAGACATGACAATTTCAGCCATTGAAATATCTGAAAAACTAGAATTACCAGTACTGTTGAGAACTACAACTCGTATAGGCCACACTCGCGGACCAGTAGTATATGGCAAGCTTACGAAGCCAAACTTAAAGGGCGAATTCATTAGAGATGTAAAACGTTTAGTAATGGTTCCGCGGAACTCTAGACCAAAGCACCCCGTGCTTTTGAAAAGTTTAGAGAAGGCTAAAGAAATCAGCGAAAAATCACCCTACAACAGCGTTATGCATGAAGGGAAAAACAAAGAGTTCGGTGTAATTTCCTCGAGCTCAGCTTATAACTACGCAGTTGAGGCAGCAGATTTGTTAGGCTTAGATGTTAGTATTCTGAAGCTTGGCATGACGCATCCGCTTCCAGAAAAAATGATTGGACAATTTCTGGAAAGGCATGAAAAAATAATCGTCGTTGAAGAGCTCGAACCTTATTTGGAAATGCAAGTCAAAGCCATAGCTAAGGACTATGCCCCTACCATTGAAATCTACGGAAAAATGAATAAACAATATTTTCCAAGGGAAGGCGAGCTTTCCACACGCATGGTTGCAACGAGTTTAGCCAAAATCACCGGTAAAAAATTGCCAATAGACTTTGGAAAAATTGATGAAAGATACGCTGAAGTTGCTAGAGATTTGCCGTCAAGACCACCGATATTGTGTGCTGGATGTCCACATAGAGCATCCTTCTACATTATAAAAAAGGTTGCAGGCGAAAAAGCAATTTACCCAACTGACATAGGTTGTTATGCTTTAGGAATTGCTCCGCCGTTAAATGTTGGCGACATAATGATATGCATGGGCGCGAGTATAGGCACTGCCCAAGGAATAAGCAAGGTAACGGGCGCAAACACCATCGCAATAATTGGAGACTCAACATTTTTCCACGCAGGAATCCCTGGACTCATAAATGCTGTCTATAACAATCACAAAATCGTTGTAGCCGTTTTAGACAACCTTACAACAGCGATGACTGGACATCAGCCACATCCGGGAACCGGTGTAACTGGCATGCATAGCCCAACAGAGAAAATACTCGTTGAAAAGGTTGCTGAAGGGTGCGGTGTAAAATATGTCAAGGTGGTTGACCCCTTCAAAATTAAAGAAGCCGAAGCAGCTTTAAAGGGTGCTCTGCAATATCCCAGACCTTCGGTCATAGTTTTTCGGGCGCCATGCGCCTTGATGGTTGCTAGAGAGAAAAGGCGTAAAGGTGTAAAGATTATGCCTTTCAAAATTACTGATAAATGCACAAACTGTATGGCTTGTATTAAGCTGTTGGGTTGTCCAGCCTTAATTGTTGAAAATGAGAAAGTTAGCATTAACGAAGCCCTTTGCATGGCATGTGGACTATGCGCTTCAGTCTGCCCTTACGACGCCATAGAATGCGGTGAAACAGATTAGGAGAAGGTTGCGAAAAATGGAAGAGTTCAATATCATTTTGGCTGGTGTTGGCGGACAAGGCATACTTTTGGCAGCAGAGATTTTAGGCACTGCTGCCCTTAAAGATGGATTAAACGTTCGGGTAAGCGAAATTCATGGAATGGCTCAACGCGGCGGAGCAGTGGTTTCCAACATAAGAATAGGAGAGAAAGTTTCAGCACCAACAGTTTTGGAAGGACAGGCAGACGTGCTCTTGGGATTCGAACCCCTAGAAACTTTACGGAACTTGAAATTCGTTTCAGAAAAGACTCTTGTCGTGATGAACAGTGAAAGAATTCCTCCAACAGAACTAGCAGCCAAAAAGATGAAGTATCCAAGCTTAGAAGAGATAGTGGAGAAAATTCAACATTTCACAAAAAACATCGTCATTGTGGAGGCTGCGAAACTAGCTAGAGAAGCTGGAAGCGTTCTAACACGAAACACCGTTCTCATAGGAGTTTTGGCAGCCACCGGAAAAATGCC
>DAOUSM010000138.1 GCA_030627225.1 Candidatus Bathyarchaeota archaeon
GGCGGTTCCTATTATCGCCGCTGCCGTTTCGATTCTAGGCGCGGCTATACCCATAGCTAACTTAATTACAGGAACAAGTATTGGTGGTGACCTAATCCTAATCTTATACTTGTTGGCTATGTCTTCGGTTATGGTGATGATTGGGGGGTCCTCTTCAGGCAACCCTTATGGGGCTGTCGGTTTTTCTCGAAAAATGACTATGATAATTGCTTATGAAATACCTATGCTCATATCTATAGCATCCTTATCATTCAATCCATGTTTTTCCCTAGCATATTACGACGTTGTGTCGACTCAGATTAGGATGAAGTCGTTGTTGGCGTTTACTCGCCTTAGTATGGCGGTTGCGGCAGCTACGTTTTTATTGTGCATACCAGCAGCAGCGGACGCTGTTCCTTTTGACATTTCTGAGGCGAAAACTGAGATTATCCACGGTTCTCTAATTGAGTATGGTGGACCCTATTTAGCGTTGATTAAGCTGGCTAAGGCTGCGTCAAATTTTGCTTTAACTTTTCTTGCAGCGACGCTCTTTTTCTACTTGCCCGCGATATTTGAGGGATATGTTTTGCTGGGGCTAGGAGGTGCCTTATGTTTGTGCTTGGTGACTGCTTTGATTTTTATGTTATTTACAATAACTGTTCCTCGCACCATTTTTGCTCGGTTGAAGATAGGGCAAGCACTCAAGTTTTACTGGATGATTCCATTAGCCTTATCTATACTAAGTGTGGCGTTATCTATTGTAGGGTTGTAGGAGGAAACTGTTTGAAGCTGGGAAATATGCTTCGTGATGCCTTGCGGGCGCTGTTCCGTAAACCAGTTACTGTTCAGTACCTAACTAAAGCTGGAGAAATGGTGCCTGTTCCTGAACGATATCGAGGTGAAATAGTTTATGACAAAGAAGCTTGTATAGGTTGTCTTCTATGCATCAGAACATGCCCCAGCGGAGCAATCACCGCCACTGAAGAGAAGAAAGTAACTTTTAACATCTCTAGGTGCATATTTTGCGGACAATGTGCAGAGATTTGTCCAAAGGAAGCTATCAGACTTGGTTCAAATTTTGAAATGGTTGTTCACGAAAAAGACGAGTTGATTGTTCAATAAGATTTATTAGAGCTGAAGACGGCTTCAATAATAGAGCGAGTGTGAAAGTTGTCATCAGAATCGCGTGAAATCGTTGTTTTGGTGCTAAAAGACGTTGTGTATAGACATTCTGGATTTCGATCGTTAGAAGAATTTTTGGTTGAAAAGTATGGGTTTAGCAAAATCGAGGAAAAAGAACACAAAATCTCTGAATTAAAAAAGATAATTCCGATAGAGGGTAAAGAAATTATCTTTGCAGAGGAGGCAGAGGCTCCAGTAATTTCGGAGAAGATTGAAAGGAAACTATCTTCTCTAAAAATTTATGAAGGAAACTATCTGGACGCTAAAATTAGGGTTTGCATTCTAGGCGGTGTCATTCAGAAAGAGGACATAATTGTTGGAGCAGAAGAAGAGGGACAATATCCAGTCTACACGGCTGAGTACCAGATGATCAAGCTTATTGGTGAAAGTGGTTATGCAATGCAGCAGTTTATTGAGCGGTTAACCGTGGAGCTTGGACTGAAAATTAAGTCGAAGGAATGGGTTTTTCATAGGTGTAGAGAAGGTTAGGCTGTACCGATTAAGCTTAGCAAGATGTTTGGTTGAAGACCCAGCAGAATAGCCGTTGCCGCTAAGACTATTGTCGGAAGCCACATTGTTAAGTGAACCTCGTTCACATTTTTCAGGTTTTCAGTTGACTGACCCATGAAGATTCGATGAAATGAACGTAGTAAAAATATGAAAGAAATCATAGATACGCATACAAGCAATATCAAGGCTAAAACCGCTACAAAGATGCCTCCCAGCGGTAGTAGAAACTCGTAGGCTGCGTTGTAGAGAAGCCATTTTGCATAAAAACCACTCAACGGCGGAACCCCAGTTAGTGAAAGCGCGCAAATGATGTAGCTTAACGCGGTTTTGTTCATTTTTCTAAATAAGCCGCCTAACGAATCCATGTTCCATGTTTTGGTGTTAAAGAAAACTGAGCCCAAGCTTAGAATCATTCCTGTTTTCATTAATGCACTATTCACCAGATAATATTGTCCTGCGGCAAAGCTCATAGAGGTAAGTAAGCCCAAGGCAAAGACGATATGTCCAAATTCATCTATGCTGCAGTAGGCTAGCATTCGATAGAAGTTCTTTTGTGGGTACGCCAATAAAGCGCCGAATACCATGGAAACTAGCCCCATACATATCATCAAAGCAATAATAACATTTGAAGGATAGATCCTGTAAAATGGGTCAACCAGTTTGTAGAGGGCGAGGATCAAGGCGATGGGTTCTGCGCAGAAAAAGCCGTTAATAATTATGGTGGATCCAGGAAATACGTCGGGTAACCATCCGTGGAAGGGAACAAGTCCTATGTCTGCTCCGAGACCGATGATGAAGCAAGCCACCGCTAGCATAAGGAAACGTGGATTTTCGATTAGACGTGTTTGCACAGCTGAATTATTAGTTATAGCCGAGAGATTCGAATTACCGGTCAAAATAAACACTATTAATGTTCCTAACAAAACAAAGAGAGCGCTTATTGCTGTGATTATTAAATATTTGAAGGCTGCTTCTGTTGATAGCTTGCTTGGATTATGGGCTACTAATATTACTGAAACGCCAACTGTTAATTCTACAAAGATGTAGATGCCGAACAAATCGCATGAAAGTAGGAGTCCTAACATGCAGCAGAGGAAAAGCAGTAAGAAAAAGTTATACATGCTTGGCTTTAACCGACCGCCTTTCTCAGCTTTAACGTTGTAAATTGACGTTAAAAAGAATATTAAAGCGACGCCTACGATGCCCGCTATATTTGTTAAATCAGCACACAAAGAAAGTTGTGGAACCTCTAAGGCTTCACCAGCAAGAATTGACGGAACCATCGATAACACTAAAAGCAAAGTTAGACTGGTGCCAAAAAGTAACGCAATTTTCGCGATTTTCTTAAAGAAAGATTCTAAGAACCAGAATGGATATGTAAACAAATGCAGAATTCCTATGAAAAATGGAACGACTAAAGAGAGAAGTGGAAGTAAAGAGTACACTAGCTTGTCCACCTCCACTCTGCAATTGATAGTGTCCCGTACTCGCGATAAGCTTCTATAATGACAAAAACACCCACAATGTTAACGAAAATCATTAAAGCCAACATTACCGGAACTAAGCTTATCGGGCTTTCCGCAAGCAATGGATAAAGTGCGTTTTCAGCCATGTTAAGCCCTACAAGAATTTTCAGAGGATCACGTCGGGTAGCCATGAGGAAGACTGAAAGGGAAAACATAAGCATACTAAAGGGGAAAAC
>DAOUSM010000020.1 GCA_030627225.1 Candidatus Bathyarchaeota archaeon
ATGCACATCCATCCCACAGATACAAGAATAAAGGGTATTATTGAAATGATCCCTGTTAAAGCTGGAGACAATCCGTCAATTAGTGCAACGTAAATTTCGACGAAACGTGCTGCTTCATATTGTATTGGGTCAACATTGTTGTTTGTTGCTTTTTCCATCTCTTTCAGGCGACGTTCTCTTTCAGCCTTTTCAGCCATGTAGGCTCCGAAAAATCCTGAAAGCCCCATTGCGAGGCATGCGCCTAAACTGGCTACAATGATGAATCTTGGCGTACCCCCGGCTATCCACGAACCTAAGACTATTCCGAAAACTGTCATGGCTCCGTCGAAACCATTCATTACGAAGTATCTTCTAGCTATGCCGCTTGCTTTCGTCACTTTAAGGTAGACCCTAACCTTCTTGAAGAAAGATCTGAAAAGTTTACTCAACTGTTATCTCTTCACCCTTAAAGGGCGAACTACTATGGCCCATATTAAATTCAGTTTTTATTACCGCAATTGTTTAATATAAAGGTTTAGGATTCTAAAGCACTGTAAGAGGAATTTATAATGACGATTGCTGAAACCCTAGAAAAACTTTCGAATGCTAGCGGTGTGGCTGGTAGAGAGGAAGAAGTTAGAAATTTGATGAAGAAATTCTTAAAACCATATGTGGATGAAATCAAAGAGGACAAACTTGGAAACGTTATCGGAATAAAAAAGGGAAGAAAAAACTCTCCAAAAGCAATGCTGGCAGCTCACATGGACGAAATAGGCTTGCTGGTGAAAACAATTTCAAAAGAAGGCTTTTTACGATTCGCGAAAATAGGCGGAATGGACGACCGCATCCTACTAGCCCAAAAAGTCATAGTCTACACAGAAAAAGGACCTTTGCACGGGATAATAGGTTCTAAACCTCCACACATACAAAAGGAAGAGGAACGCAAAAAAGTCATCACATATGATGAGCTCTTCATAGATATTGGAGCAGAAAACCAAGAAGAAGCCAAGAAAATGGGAGTAAAAATCGGAGACCCAGTAGGTTTTGACATAAAATTCGCGAAAGTTGGAAAAGGCATAGTTGTTGGCAAGGCTTTTGATGACCGTGTCGGATGCGCAGTTATGATTGAGGCAATAAAGCGTTTGAAAAAAACAGAATGCACAGTATATGCTGTTGGAACGGTACAGGAAGAAGTCGGCTTAAGAGGGGCAACGACAGCAGCCTTTGGAATATACCCGGATGTTGGCATGGCGCTTGACGTAACTGTAGCTGGTGATGTGCCAGGAGTGAAAGAGGTTGAGGCACCAATAAAAATGAGGAAGGGGCCATCATTAACGGTTGCTGATTACGGGCTTATAACGCATCCAAAGGTTTTACGACTGCTAATCGATGCAGCTGAAGAAAACAAGATTCCATATCAGCTTGAAACTGGCTTACCCGGCTCAACAGACGCTGCACGCATATCCTTAACAAGGGAAGGAGTACCTAGCGGCGTCATATCAATACCCACACGTTACATCCATAGTCCAGCATCCTTACTCAGCTTAAAAGACGCGGAAAACGCTGTAAAACTCACAGCAGCTGCCATCCAAAAAATTCCAAAATACTTCTAGCCTTCTTCTGAATATAATCTTTTTAAATCCCATATTTTATTTTAATTCATGGCTGAAATTATGACTTTGAAAAAAAAATTCGAGTTCTTGGAGCATACGGCGGATGCTTACATTGCTGCGTACGGAAAAGATTTAGCTGAGGCTTTTGAAAACGCAGCTCTCGCAATGTTTGAAGTTATGACGGAAGTGGAAAAGGTTAATCCCGAAGTTGAGGATTATGTTGAGCTTGCGGCGGAGGATGAGTGTGCTCTCCTTTACAGCTGGCTTGAGGCTTTGCTTGTAAAATCTGAAATCAACAGAATGTTTTATTCCAAGTTCAAAGTTTTAAGCTTGGACAAAACTTCAGATGGTTTTAGGCTTAAAGCGAAGGTTTGCGGAGAGAAATACAACCCTGAAAGACATCCGCACAAGGTTGGTGTGAAGGCTGTTACGTATCATCGAATGGAAATCATTAAAAAACCAAACAAAGTTACTGTGAGATTTATTCTGGATATATAAGCAACTGTTATCTTTTTTAACGTATTAAAAACGTTATCTCCTTTACAAGAGTTTCTGGAATGAGTGCTCTCCCCCTATGCTTGTTCAGCTTAACGAAGCCGAATCTGTTCAGCACTTGCAAGTCTTGATATACGTTTTTCACGTTTCGCCTCACTTTTTGAGCTAAATCATTTATTGACTCCACCCTTAAAGCCGCAAGCTGATACAATAACTCTATTCTTTTCGGCGTTAGCAAAGCAATTTGTTCTGGTTCAAAATCTTTGATTTCTTCAACTGTGTAATCGAGTTGTCCATCTTCCATGTAGCCTTTATAACTGTCCACGAGATCAGCCCATTCAAAATAGGCTCTTGCGAACTTGGCGTTCAGCTTTTGCTTAAGGAAAAGTTCCTCAAACTTTTCAAAGCTCATGCCGAGCTCTTTCTCAAACCTTTCGATTTTCTCTTCCACTTCCTCGGACGTTAAATCTCGAATGATTCTGAGAAGCATAACGTTTCACAATTAAAAATACAGCTAATCCGCTTAAAATCCTTCACGATGAAAATGCTTAAAGCAGTTGATGACGATTTTAAAATTCTACTTAAGCAATGGTGTAAAAATGCACATAACAAAAATTGAAGAACACGTACATCTAATCGATCTTGAAACCGCTGGAATTAAGAATTTTATCGCCAGCTACGTCTTAACAGGAAAGAACGTGGCGATAGTTGAAACAGGTCCAGCATTCTCAGTGTCCAGCTTGCTTTCCGGCTTAAAGGAACTGAATATAAAACCGGAGGAAGTAGCCTATGTCGCTGTTTCACATATTCATCTAGACCATGGTGGGGGTGCCGGGACATTAATGAAATATCTGCCGAAAGCCAATGTAATTGTTCACCGAAGGGGAGCACCTCATTTAGCAAATCCAAAGAAACTTTGGACCCAAGCAAAAGAGGTTCTTGGAAGCGTGGCCGAAATGTATGGTAAACCCGAGCCTGTTCCCGAAGAGAGAATTATTGCGGCAACCGACGGCATGAGTTTCAACATCGGAAGCAACGTTGAGTTAAAAGTCGTGGAGACTCTTGGTCATGCTTCGCATCATCTAAGCTACTATGAAACATTAAGCGAAGGAATTTTCACGGGAGACGCCGCCGGCATCTATCTAAACAAATTTGATGTAGTTGTGCCAACGACGCCGCCACCCTTCCGTCTAGACATCGCATTAGCTTCTTTGAACAAGCTAATCAATTTAAAACCTAGACATCTGTACTACAGCCACTTTGGCAAAGCAGACAACCCCATAGAAAAACTCCAATCCTACGCACATCAACTCAAGCTCTGGGCAAAAATCGCAAAGCAAGGAATAGAAAACAGAGAAACCCTAGAAGCGATAAGTAAAAGAATATTTGAAAAAGATGAGGCTGTTCAAAAAGCTGCAGAATACATTAAAACTCATCTGGTTTTGAGCAAAACTGTGACTAATAAAAGTGTACAAGGTTTTGTGGAATTTGTAGAAAAGTTTGGAAGCATTTCGACGTAGTTATTTTGGTGTAAACGCCAAAATCATTTATATCATGGCTACTTTCTCTTATGTGCTAGGTGGAAAAATGAGTGGAGAAAGTCGTTTTCCTAAAGAAAAGGTTCCGCTTGAGAAGATAGACGATTACACTTGGCATATTCCAAAGTATAAGCCCGGTATGCGAGTTCCAGGTATAGTTTTTGCCGATAAAAACTTATTAGAGAAAATGCGGACTGACAGAACCCTTCAGCAGTGTACGAATGTGGCTCATTTACCGGGCATTTACAAATACTCCATAACGTTGCCAGACGGGCATGAAGGTTATGGTTTTCCAATAGGAGGTGTAGCTGCAACAGACTATGATGAAGGCGTAATCAGTCCAGGCGGAGTGGGCTACGACATAAACTGTGGGGTTCGTCTATTGACGACAAACCTCTCAGAACAAGACATAAGACCAAAGCTCCCTCAATTAACAGACGCCATTTTTGAGAATGTTCCATGTGGACTTGGAAGCCGACGAAAAGACTTTAGGGTGACAGTTCACGACTTGGAAAGGCTTGTCATGGAGGGTGTTCAATGGGTTATCGACCAAGGATTAGGCTGGTCTGAAGATGCCGAACACTGCGAAGAACACGGATGCATGAAAAACGCAGACCCAGACAAGGTTTCAACAACAGCCAAAAATAGAGGGTTGCGACAAGTTGGCACGCTGGGCTCAGGAAATCATTTCTTAGAAATCCAAAAAGTAGACAAAATCTATGATGCTAAAACGGCTAAAACCTTCGGAATCGAACATGAAGGACAAGTGACGTTTATGATTCACTGCGGCTCACGAGGCTTCGGCCACCAAGTATGCTCAGATTATCTGCGGGTAATGGAAAGAGCAGTTCACAAATATAATATCTTATTGCCAGATCGAGAGCTTGCATGCGCACCAGGAAACAGCAGGGAAGCAGAGGACTATTATCAAGCGATGGCATGCGCTGTAAACTACGCATTTGTAAATCGTCAAGCAATAATGCATTGGGTTAGACAAAGCTTCCAGCAAGTCTTTAAAGAAGACCCGGAAAGATTTGGACTAAAACTTGTTTATGACGTAGCTCACAACATTGCAAAGATAGAAATTCACAAGATCAACGGAGAACGAAGAAAAGTTTGGGTTCACAGGAAGGGTGCAACACGAGCTTTTCCACCTGGTCGTCCGGAGATCCCAGCGGACTATAGAGCCGTGGGACAGCCAGTGCTTATACCTGGAAGCATGGGAACAAGCTCGTGGCTTCTTGTGGGTACGGAAAAAGCCATGCAAATAAGCTTCGGCTCCACAGCCCATGGAGCTGGAAGAATGATGAGTCGGAGTGCTGCTAAAAGAAGGTTTTGGGGTGGAGATGTGAAAAAGGCTTTGGAACAGCGTGGAATTAGCGTTAGGGCTGCAAGCTCTGTTGTTTTGGCTGAGGAGGCAGACCCATCCTACAAAAACGTGGACATAGTTGTAGAGGTAAGCGACAAGGTTGGAATAGCCACAAAAGTTGCTAGGTTTGTTCCCTTAGCCGTCGTGAAAGGCTAATTTGTTCCACAAGCGTAAAGTTTCTTCTTTTTCCTAAGTTTCTGGCTTTCCCAAAGCTGTTTCTTATTTTCATCTAAAGCTTTTGGTTGTGTTGTTCGGCTTCGTTTTCCTTTTCAGTTTTCGCTCTACTGGGGACTCGTCTATAAGTTTTATCGCGGATTCCGAATATCTGGGCGTAAAGGCTGAAGCGACATTTATATCAAAGCTCCAATAAGTAATGAATTGTCTTAACGATTTTCCAGTGGTTTAGATGCCCTTCAAAGATGAATGCGGAATATGCGGCAGAGTTTTTCCATGTAGTTATCTCAAACGATGTCAAAGATGCGGACGCTTGTTTTGTAAAGACTGTATGGTGCCAGACGTTTCAACAGGCGACCCCACTAAAATGCTTTGCCTAAATTGTGCGAAAAAAATTGTTTCACCAAGTTCCACAACCAAATATGGCACACTTACCAGCTACTTAAGATATAGGTCGGCCTTCACAGATGCTGTCAGACTTTCTTTTGCTAAGATAGATGGGATAATAGGCGATAACTTGCCCATGAGTGCGTATCGTGATGAGAAATGGTGGAACAATTCGCTAGGCAGTGCACATGCTAAGGCTTGGCTGGAAGCTGGGTGGAGGACGCGAGAAGTGAATCTGGAAAAGGGCTATGTGATTTTTCAGAAAATAAGGGATTTAAAAGCAAGAAGTCGCAGAAAGAAGCCTTTCAGAGAACACCCTAAAAAGCCTTTCACACCGGCACCCCATCGCATTCCAAAAACCAGAAAACCCTCAAAAACCAAGGTATCGAAGCTTTATGCACGACTAAAAAATTTAGAGCGGAAAAGAACTTCCATGACTAAACATACTCGTGGTTTTAAGCCTAAACCAGCACACGAGAAAAAACTCTTCAAGCCAGAAGAAAAACCAAAATAGCTGAAAAGAAATCTTATCTAGCCCGCTTAAAGATAAAGTAATAGCGAAGAGCGGCCGTCGTCTAGTCTGGTTTAGGACTCAGGCCTTCCAAGCCTGCGATCCCGGGTTCGAATCCCGGCGGCCGCACCACAAATCTTCTTGTTTTTGAAAAAGAAGCATCGAGACGTAAGCCGTGGAGACTATGATTTGTTGAACATTCGGAAATTTCCTTCGTTAAGAAAGCTGAATTCTGGATTTGCTTAAGAAATGTATGGTTAGGGCTTTATTAATAAAGAACATTTCAGACATAGGAAATCTCCTAAGAAGAGAGAAACAGCAGGCCTAGCTCACTTTAACCTTTTATCATATCTACTATCCTTTCAATTTTCACGGTTTTCTGCTCTCTTCTCTTTAGATTTCGAATAACAACCGCCCCCTCTTTCAGTTCTCTCTCTCCCACAATTACTGCATAGTCCATTTTTCTCCTATCCGCATCTTCCAATGCCTTAGTTACCCTGCGTCCCATAACCTCAACTTCAACCAGTATGCCTGAACCTCTAAGCATCCGCGAAATCTTCAAGGCTTCCCCCTTCAACTCCTCTTTAACGGGAATCACCATAACAGTTTTTTCCTCCTCTGTTCTCAGCGGGATCTTCTGTTTCTGCATTGCCATCATTATCCTATCTATTCCATGGGCAACCCCAACTGCAGGTGTTGGTTCACCTCCAAACAATTCAATAAGCCTATCGTATCTTCCTCCACCTCCTAATGCTATATCCATTTCAGGCACATAAACCTCAAAAATCATTCCAGTATAATATTCAAGTCCCCTTGCAAAGCCAGCCTCAATAACCATATCAATTTTTTCTCCAGTTTCTGAAACAAGTTTAAGAATCTCACGAAGATTCTCCACAGCATCGACAGCCCTTCCATAGCCTTCAACCTGCCGCTTCATCTTCCTTAAAACCTGAGAAACTTTACTGCCTTTTATTTCCACCAATTTTTTAAGGATTACTAGACACTTCTCAGATGTGCCAGCATTTTCAACAATCTTAAGAGCATCCTCATACTGTTTTTTGTCCATTAACTGCATAATTTCGTTTTGAACCTTTTCTTCCACATTTTCTTGGTTTAATACTCCCCTCAAAACTCCAACATGCCCAACCTTAAAAACACAATTTTTCAACCCGACAGACTTCATCAAACTATTCGTTAACATTATTATTTCAGCATCTCCTTCAGGCTTACTGGAGCCCATCAATTCATAGTTTGACTGCCAGAACTCTCTGAAACGTCCTTTCTGAGGTTCATCATATCGGTAGAGGCTTCCCACACAAAACAACCGCAAAGGCTTAGGTTCATTTCTCAAAGTGGTTGCAACGAGTCTTGCCACAGAAGCGGTAAACTCAGGTCTCAAAGCAACCTTACGTCCCCCTAAATCTTTAAAAGCATACATTCGGGAACGAACTTCTTCGCCAGCCTTTGCAGCTAAAAGCTCATATGATTCTACAACAGGCGTTATTATCTCCTTGTATCCATAAAGTTGAGCTACTCTCCTAGCTCTGCCTTCAATATACTTCATCATTTTAGCTTCTTCTGGCAGAAAATCCCTCATTCCACGAACTGTTCTAAAAACAGTCATTTCAAATTCTCCATCACTTTATGGTTAACTGCGAAACTGAATAGTAAACTATTTCCCCTCTACGGTTCATAGCAGCCAAAATCAACTCCTTCTTAAGGCTTTGACATTGCCTCAAAACGCGAGTTAAGTCTTCCAGCGACATGGGCTTTCCCTCTTGTAAGCTCAAAATTAGGTATTTAGCTGCTGATTTGCCGTATTCCCCTCGCTCATAAACCCGAAAGTCTACACCCAAGCCGAAGCCTTCTCGAACAACATACCCGCGGCTTCTCAAATCACGATATGTCAAATATTTGGCCCAAGCGTTTTCATCGATACTCTTATAGTGTTGCAAAAGCCGTTGGAAGTCAACTTTTTTGCCCTTTCTATCCTTAATCTCAAGCATTCCCTTATCTAAAAGATATAGGGCTTCATAAAATGTAAGCAAAAGCTCCTCATTTTCGGTTACACCATATCCCCTTAAAGAAAGCTCGTTCACGTTCTGTCTTTTAGAGATTTTCACGCCTTTTTCGACAAGTAATCCCTTAATCTTAAGTTCTGAACGGGCTGCTGTCTTCTCCTTACCTTTGCTCATGCAACTCCTCAACCAGCATAACTTATTGTTCTTTACCTATAAATTGGCTTTAAACTTAACGAAGTCTTCCCCATGCAAAACACCATCTTCACAAATGATGGCCGTCACATACTCTAGCGGAGTTATGTCAAAAGCTGGATTCAGAACGTCTACCCCTTTAGGAGCAATTCTCTGCGGACCTATATGCGTAACCTCTTCCGGCCGTCTTTCCTCAATTGCAACATCTTCTGAGGAGCGCGTCAAGTCAAAGGTAGATTTGGGAGCAGCAACATAAAATGGAATGTTATGCTGTTTGGCTAAAACGGCTATGGTATAAGTTCCGATCTTGTTTATTACCGCGTCTCGAACGATTCTGTCAGCTCCAACTATAACCTTGCTAACCAGTCGCTTATACATGACGTAACCAACCATGCTATCAGTGATTAATGTGACTGGTATGCCATCACGTTTCAACTCATAGGCTGTTAACATTGCTCCCTGCAGTTTAGGCCTAGTCTCAGTTGCAACAACCTTAATCTTTTTACCCTGCTCCCAGGCAGCCCTTATAACGCCTAAAGCGGTTCCATACTCAACAGTGGCCAAGGCACCAGCATTGCAATGTGTTAAGATAACGTCTCCATCATGGATAAGTTCGGCTCCGTGCCTACCAATTAAACGGTTCGCCGCTGCATCTTCATCAGCAATTCTCTGCGCCTCTTCAACAACAAAAGCGGCTAAATCCCTAGTGTTTCCAGAAAAGCTTCTTGCTTTATCAAGAATTCTGTCTATCGCCCAGAAAAGATTAACAGCTGTTGGCCTCGTACTCTTCAAAATTTCCGCTGCACTCCCCAACTCCCCAAGCAGTTCCCCCTTCCTTTCCGCTTTTGAGTGATAAGCCACCAAAGCTAATGCGAAGGCTGCAGCCGCACCCAAAAGCGGTGCCCCCCTTATTTTCATGGTTTTTATTGCTTCAGCCACCTCTCTGCAGTTTCTCATCTTCAAAAACACAGTCTCGTGTGGAAGCCTCGTCTGATCTATCGTTACAACAGTTCCATCACGCCACTCTATGGTCCGCATAACATAAACCTCGCTAAACCATTTTATGTAGCAAACAGTATAAAACTTTGTTAGAAAGGGGAATCGTCATGAAACGGGAAAGCCTAAAGGCTCTTGTTGAAAATTTTGGACAGAAATATTCCAAAATTTTAGGTATAAACCTCATGGATGGAAGGAATAAGGAGATTTTCAAATGGTTTTTGGCGTCCATACTGTTTGG
>DAOUSM010000151.1 GCA_030627225.1 Candidatus Bathyarchaeota archaeon
GATTAACATCTTCCTTCCGTCAGCCAGCATTATCTCAAAACTCGGATGATAAGAGTGCTGCTCCATCGCTTCGTGGATTGCAACTCTGTCTTCTGGGCGCATTTTATCCATCTCATCGATGCATGCAATTCCCTTATCGGCTAACACAAGGGCTCCAGCCTCAAGGCTCATTCCTCCGCCTTTTTCCCGTATGACGGCTGCTGTTAAGCCTGCGGCTGTTGTTCCCCGTCCAGAAGTGTATAATCCACGGGGTGCCACCCTTGCCACATATTGCAAAAGCTGAGATTTCGCTGTTCCCGGGTCTCCTATCAAAAGAGCATTCAATTCTCCTCTTATTGTTATGTCTGGAAGAGTTTTTGGCACGCCGCCAAAGAGAAGATACATTATTGCTTCTTTCACGTGGTCGTATCCATAGATTGAAGGAGCAATTGAATTTATGATTTTTCGATGTATCCATGGGTCTTTTGCGAGTTCAAGGATTTTCTCCTCTTCTTCTGGTGATGGAAGTATTGTTTCCGGTTCTTTCCCTAAAACCTCGATTGAGTCGGCATCTAAATGTAAAATGAATGCGCGGAGTTTCCCGACTCTTGGAAGCGTGGGCGCTACTGCACGGACTATTCCAACTATGGAAACATGGTCTCCTGGTCTTGCAACGTCAACTATTTCGCTTCCAACAAGCTTAATGTTTAATGTGCGGGGGAGCTGCCCAGGCGGAAGGTCTTCCGGTCTTTCTTGGATACGAAGTTCTTGAGAGTCTATGAATGTGGACTCTTCTTGGACGAAATCGAATGGTCCTTTTGCTCTGCAAGAAGGATTGCTGCATACAAAAGGTGCTCTGAGAAATTGACCTGTTTGATTTATAGGTGTTATTTCTCCGCATCTTTTGCATTTGAATACTGCTTGCATGACCATGGGGCGGACTGGTGTTGAACGGACAACTATGCCTTCAACCATAACAAGTTTTCCTATATGGTCTGAGCCCAGTTTCCGCAGTGGTGCAGCTTCTAACAGCCGCACAATTCTGACAGTTACTGTTTCTATTTTTTCAGCATATTCGGGATCTTCTATCTGCAATTGTGCATAAGCCGCATTGTTGGCGTGTTTCAAATATTCATCGGGATTTTCCAAAAGTTCTTCTGCAAGTCTTCGGTCAAAAGCCAAGAGGCCTTCAAAATCAACTATTAGCGAAGTTTTACCTGCCACCGCCATTTGTGAGATTTTTTGACGGTATTTTTCTGTTTTGAAAAACTCTTGGAACTGTTCTTGTGGATCTATGATTTCCAATTCTTCCGTCATTCTTCTTCCCTCTCAAATTCTAATATTTGTGTTCGCCAGTCATTGATAAACTTGTAGAGTCTTTCGTAGAGAAACCTTTCCTCGCTTGTAAAATTTTTTAGAATTTGCTCTGTTTGGGCTGGAGCTGAGGCGAGTGAAACGATTTTTTTTAATCTTGAATTTATAATATCTCGTGTTAGATGTCTAACCTTTTCGTATTCCCGCATTTTCTCGGGTTTTTTAATTATTTCTTCTTTTAATTCTGCGAGGTATCTGCGGAGTTTTGGATAGAAATTCTCCGGCAGTTTGGATATTTGCCCAGCTGTTTGTACGCGTTCTTTCCATTGGATTTTATAGAGCTTAGTTGCATCTAGGCGTTCCTCTTCTCGGAAACGGGCGATTCCATGTTTTTCGAGTTCCTGAGCTATCCAATATTGCACTTCATATTCGTTTCCTTCTTCAAAGGGACCCACCTTCAATCCGGCAAGTTTGATTTCTGGGCAATTCCTATTTGCAATAATTTTTACGGATGAATGTTCAAAACTGAAATCCAAATTTTCAATCGCTGTTAAAGTCTTTGTTTTCAACGTTCCTTCTCCTTTTCACGATGTAAGCTAGTGTACAGGAGATATAAAAACTGTAGTCGAAAAAATGTGATAAGAAAGTTTAAGAAATCCTAATTCAACAATAAGGACCATGTCAATTGGAATAAAGAACTATGGTTTTGCATGAAAAATTTTGAGCGTGTAGAAGGTAATGCTTAAAAGCTAGAGTTCATCTTCTCTCATTCTATAAGTTTACAAACGTAAAGGTGTAAAATATGTCTGAGCAAAAAACAAGCCTTTACGAAGAAGCGTTAAAACCACTAAAAAAGGCGGCAGCTGTACTGAATTTGGAATCCGACGTTATGGAAGCCTTAAGCAGTCCAGAGCGAATATTAATCGTTTCAATTCCTATAAAAACGGATGATGGAAAAATAAAGGTCTTCACTGGCTACCGTGTGCAACATAACACAGCCAGAGGTCCAGCAAAAGGAGGCATTCGCTACCATCCCGGAGTGTGTCTAGATGAAGTTAAATCATTGGCATTTTGGATGAGTATAAAAAATGCTGTTGTGGGCATTCCTTACGGCGGCGGCAAAGGCGGAATCACGTGTAACCCGAAGGAAATGTCACAAGGTGAACTTGAACGGTTAACAAGAGGCTATGCAGCTGCGATAGCGAAGTTTGTTGGACCGGACCAGGATGTTCCCGCGCCTGATGTGGGCACAAACGCTCAGATTATGGGATGGTTTGCTGACGAATACTACAAAATTGCAGGGAGATACGTTCCCGGAGTGATAACCGCTAAACCTTTAGGCATAGGTGGTTCAAGAGGAAGAGGAACTGCAACTGGTCGCGGAGCATTCTTTGCTACACTGGAAGCTGCTAAAACCTTCAACATACCCTTAAAAGGAGCACGCGTTTCCATACAAGGATATGGCAACGTGGCACGACCGATAGCCCGATATCTTCACGAACTAGACTGCAAAATCGTAGCAGTCAGCGATTCTGTAGGCGGCGCATACAATCCAGAAGGCATGAACCCCATTGCACTTGCGGATTTCAAAGACAAAACACGCACCGTGAAAGGTTTTCCAAGGAGCAAAGAAATAAACACTATAGACCCAATTACAGTAGACTGCGACATACTCATTCCTGCAGCCTTAGAAAATCAAATAACCAAAGAGAACGCTGATGGCGTTAAAGCAAAGCTTATAGTTGAAGAGGCAAACGGTCCAACAACCCCTGAAGCAGACAAGATACTACATGAAAAGGGTGTCAAAATAGTTCCAGACGTCCTAGCCAATGCTGGAGGTGTCACAGTAAGCTATTTCGAA
>DAOUSM010000043.1 GCA_030627225.1 Candidatus Bathyarchaeota archaeon
TTGTAGGTGCAAGCTGGACTGGAAACAAAGCCATGACCGCAACGTCTGGACCGGGCTTCAGCCTAATGCAAGAGAGCATAGGCTATGCCTTCATGACTGAAACCCCATGCGTGATAGTTGACGTGCAAAGAACAGGCCCAAGCACTGGACAAGCCACCAAATGCGGACAAGGTGACGTTATGCAGTCTCGCTGGGGCACCCATGGAGACTACTCAGCCATAGTGCTTTCGCCAAACTCTGTGCAAGAAATGTTCACGCTGACGATTAGAGCATTCAACCTAGCTGAAAAATACCGCACACCAGTCATACTTCTCGCAGATGAAATAATCGCGCATATGAGGGAACAAATCACAGTGCCTCCGCTAAAAAGCATAGGAATAGTTAATCGCAAAAAGCCAGAGGTTGGGGAAAAAGCCTTCTTTGGCTTGAAAGAGGTCCCGCCCATGCCAGCTGTTGGCGAAGGATTCAACATAGCCGTGACAGGATCAACCCATAATGAATACGGCATTAGATTCACAGCAGACCCACCCATCCATAGACGCCTTGTAGAAAGGCTCAACAATAAAATTCAGAATCACGTAGATGAAATAGCGGATTTCGAAAGCTACAACATTGATGAATGCCAAATAGGTATAGTCTCTTACGGCTGCACATCACACGCGGTCTACGAGGCCGTTGAAAATGCGGAGAAAAGGGGAATCAAGATTGGTTACGTAAGGTTGAAGACTCTCTGGCCGTTTCCGGAGAGAGTAATTAAAAAACTGGCGGAGACTGCTGAAAAGATAATTGTTCCAGAAATGAATCTAAAGCAGATGTTTTATGAAGTGAAGAGGGCGGCGAACGGCTTGGCGAAAATTATCCCACTAAACAAGATTGGCGGTGGAGAATTAATCACACCAGAAGAGCTACTAGCTAAAATAGGGGAAGTGAAGGAAAATGACTGAAACATTCTCCATTCGGAAATATCTAAGAGATTTAAAGTTGCCATTCTGCCTAGGCTGCGGCATATTCACGGTTATGAACACTTTTCTGAGGGCTGTTCATGAACTAGGCCACGAAAACCTAAGCAAATTCGTTTTCTGCAGCGGAATCGGATGTTCCGCATGGATTCCCTCGCCATATTTCATAGCAGACTCTATTCATACGACTCATGGAAGAAGCATACCAGTTGCAACAGGCATAAAACTCCTCCGCCCAGACCTTAACGTTGTAGTTTTCGGCGGAGACGGAGACATTGTAGGCATAGGCATAAGCCACTTCATACACGCTGCAAGGAGAAACTTAGACGTCCTCGTCGTAATGGTTAACAACATGATTTACGGAATGACAGGCGGACAAGTCGCACCAACAACCCCGTTTAAAACAAAAACAACAACCACACCTTACGGAAGCTTTGAACAGCCATTAGACGCTGCTAGACTAGCCGTCACAGCTGGAGCTTGTTATTCAGCACGATGGACAACAGCGCAATCAAACGAACTCAAAGAATCCATAAAAAAGGCGATCAAAATGCAAGGCTTCAGATTCATCGAGGTTGTAAGCCAATGTCCAACATCCTTCGGCAGGAGAGCCGGATTTAAAAATGCAGGAGAGATGATAAAATGGTTCAAAGAAAACGCCATTTCAATCGAGCAAGCGGAAAGAATGGCTGAAGAAGAGTTAGCCCAAAAAATTGTTGTTGGAGAGTTTATCAGAAGAAAACGACTGACACTACATGAAACGGTGTATGAGATAATTAGGAGGGAGGAAGGGAAAAACGTCGAGGATTGAGATAAGAATAAGCGGACTCGGCGGGCAAGGTGTCGTCTTAGCTGGACGAATCTTGGGCAGAGCAGCAGTCTATGACGGAAAAAACGTTGTGCAAACACAAAGTTATGGAGCTGAAGCCAGAGGAAGTGCAGCGAAAAGTGAAGTAATAATATCCGACGGCAGAATAGGTTTTCCCGCAGTCAGAAAATGTGACATACTAATCGTAATGAGTCAAACAGCCCTAGATAAGCACTTAAAAGATTTAAAAGAAAACGGAGTACTCCTCGTCGACAGCGGCATGGTTCAAAAAATCCCTGAAACTAAAGCGAAATTCTTTAAAATACAAGCATCGGAAATCGCTGAAAAAACATTTGGAGCAAAAATTTATGCGAACATGATTATGCTAGGCGCTTTAAACAAAATAACAAAAATAGTAAATGATAACTCCATGAAAAGGGCTATAAGAGACACCGTTCCAAAAAAGGCTATAACTGTTAACATGCAAGCATACAAAAAGGGAAAAGAGTTAATCGAATGAAATCATTTTACCTTATGCTGTGGATTCTTTGTATTTCAACTAAGTGCAAAAATTTGGAGCCTCTTTCTGTTATTACATAGGTTTCTCTTTCCGTGATCACAAGGAAGCCGCAATTAAGTAGGTAGTTGAGGTATTTCTTCGTTTGGATGTAATTCAAGTTGGCGCTCTGCATGATTTGTGTTTTCCTTTTTCCTTCCCTCGAGTTTTTAACTGTCTTTAGTATATCGCCGATTATTGTCCATCTGTCTCTATATTTAAAGGCATGTAGAAAATGGGGAAACGAGGAGGACCCAACCCATGACATAATCCTTTCTCCTAATTATTTATACACTTTGAAAAATATGTATTTTTCTGCACTCCTATTGGAGGTTAAGGCTATTCTCCTTGATTTTCAAGATCAACAACCTTTAAGTAGCCTTCGCGGCTTGTCGTGACAAAACAAAATCGTTATCTCTATGGTCCTTAAAGAAATACATATGTATGTTGATGAATAACTTTATAGACATTTAATTTAGGGGAACAGTGTTGCCTAGAAAATTTACGTATGCTGATGCTGGTGTTGACAGGGAATTAAGAGCAAAATCAAAAAAGGCTTTAAAGGTTTTGAAGGAAACTTATAGATTTAGTCGTTATGGCAAGGTGGTTTCACTCCCTTTCGGAAACGTTTTTCCAATTGGAAGAAACCGTTACTTGGACTTGGTTATCGAGGGAGTAGGCACAAAAGTGCTTGTGGCTCAACTGGCTGAAAAATATGACACCATTGGAATTGATGGAGTAGCCATGGCTGTTAACGATGTTATAAGGTCTGGCGCAATGCCTTTGGCGGTTGCAGACAATATTCATGCGCATGTTTCAAACCCAGCCCTAGTCAGAGAATGGATGAAGGGTGTAGTGAAGGGTGCAGCTGAAGCGGAATGCGTTGTGCCGAGTGGTGAAATCGGTGATGTCCCAGAATTGATAAAGGGTTTGGTGGAAGGCAGAGGCTTCGACATGGTTTTTGCAGCAGTGGGAGAAGTTTCAGGTGAAAAAATAATTTCTGGAAAGAACATAAAACCCGGTGACGCCATTATTGGATTGCGAAGTTCTGGAATTCATAGTAACGGCGTGTCTCTCGCAAGAAGTATTCTATTCAAACGGTGGGGTGGAAAATACGAGCCTTACTATGTCCCGGAAGGATTAGAAAGAGAAGTAGTCCATGAAGTTTTAGAGCCAACTAGAATCTATGTTAAGCCCTTGCTAAGGGTTGCGGAAGAGCTTAAAGTGAAGGCCGCGGTGCACATCACCGGTGATGCGTACTTGAAGTTTGACCGTTTAACAAAGTTTTCAGAGGGTATAGGTTTTGATTTTGACAATTTTAAACCGCAGCCAATTTTTGAGTTAATTCAGAAAACTGCTTCTGAACTTGGCAGAATGATAGTTGACCATGAAATGTTTAAGACATTCAACATGGGATGGGGATTCGCAATAATAGTGGATAAGGCAAACAGAGACAAGGCAATAGACATTTCAGAAAAAACCGGAGTGCAAACTGACCAAATAGGACATGTAACAGACTCTGAGGGAATCAAAATTCTCTACAAGAGTAGGAAAATTATTCTAAAATAGTCGTTTGCTTCGTTGCTGATAAAAGTGTTTAAATTCCTTGAAATTCAAACTTAACCTATGAGATATCGCTTAAGAATTGAAGTTAGCTTAAAGCCGGGGCACAGCGACCCTGAAGGTGAAACCACAGCACGCTTACTGAAGGAACTTGGATATAAAATTGAAGCAGTGAACGTTAGTAAAGTTTACAGTGTTTTTCTTAAAGCTGAATCAAAGAAGGAGGCTGAAATTAAAGCTAATGAAATGTGCAGAAGGCTTCTGGCAAACCCAACGAAGGATAACTATGCAATCGTGATTGAGGAAGAAAAATGACCTTAAGTCTCTACATTCGCAGAGAAACTTCGTTCCCGCTTTTTGAAGTAAACATGCTTAAGGCAACGGACCAGCAGCTTTTGGAAATTAGCAGAGAGCTGGGCATAGGCTTAAACTTGCAAGAGATGAAGGCTGTTCAGAGATATTTTAGAGAAAAAGGGCGGAATCCAACAGATGTGGAGCTTCAAACCATAGGGCAGACATGGTCTGAGCATTGCTTCCACAAAACCTTCAAAGGAAAAATAAAAATTAACGGAAAAGAGATTGATAGCCTCTTTAAAACGTACATCGCAAAGGCTACCGAAGAAATTAATCCGCGCTGGTGCTTCTCCGTTTTTGAAGACAATGCGGGCATAATCCATTTTGATAAGGGTTATGGAATAGCAGTCAAGGTTGAAACCCATAATCATCCATCGGCAATAGAGCCTTTTGGCGGTGCAGCCACAGGCGTAGGCGGAGTGATCCGTGACATTTTGGGTGTTTGGGCGGACCCTATTGCGTGTACTGATGTTTTGGGTTTTGGTCCTTTGGATTATGATTATGAAAAATTGCCGCCGGGTGTGAAGCATCCGAAATATGTTCACATGGGTGTTGTAGCGGGTATTGGTAGCTATGGTAATAATATGGGAATCCCGACGGTGAACGGAGCCATATACTTTGATGAAAGTTACGTTGGAAACGTCGTTGTTTATTGCGGATGCATCGGGTTGCTTCCACTGAAAAAGTTTAGGAGAAAAGCCAAACCAAGTGACATAATCGTTTTAGCTGGAGGAAAAACTGGTCGCGATGGCATTCACGGCGTAACCTTTGCATCTGCTGAACTGACGGAAAAATCAGAAGAGGTTTCTAGACCAGCAGTTCAGATTGCAAACCCGATTGAGGAGGAAAAGTTGAAAAGGGCTATAATTGAAATTCGAGACTTGGAGCTGGCATCAGCAATAACGGACTTGGGCGGTGGCGGTTTATCATCTGCCGTTGGCGAAACCGCAAAAAGGTTCAACTGTGGAGCAGTCGTAGAGCTTGAAAAGGTTCCGCTGAAGTATCCGGGTTTAGCTCCATGGGAAATTTACGTTTCCGAATCACAGGAAAGAATGCTTTCGGCTGTGCCTCCCGAGAACCTTGAACAGGTGTTGGAAATTTTTGAGAATGAGGATGTTGAAGCTACCGCTATTGGAAAGTATACTGCAGACGGAGTTTTGCGGATTTATCATCAAGGCGAGAAAGTTGCGGAAATGGATATCTCCTTCCTTTTTGAACCACCAAAAGCCTTGAGAACCGCGGAATATAAACCACTAAGTTTGGAAGAACCTCAGTTTCCAGAGCCAGAAAACCTAACTGAAACACTTCTGCAGCTTTTATCTTCACCAAACATTGCAAGTAAGGAAAGTGTGATACGCACCTACGACCATGAGGTAAAAGGAAACACTGTGCTTAAGCCTCTGCAAGGCGAGTATGGTGGACCGAATGATGCGGCTGTAATAAAGCCTTTGAAAGATTCTTGGAAGGGTGTAGCTGTTTCGTGTGGAATGAATCCAAATTATGGGAAAATTGATGCCTATTGGATGACTGCTTCAGCAATAGATGAGGCAATAAGAAATAATGTGGCTGTTGGCGGCAGAAGAATAGCTTTGCTTGACAATTTCACGTGGGGGAATCCAGAAAAACCAGAAAGGTTAGGCAGTCTTGTAAAGGCTTGTGAAGCATGTTACGATTTCGCAACAGCCTTTAAGACACCTTTTATTTCTGGTAAAGACAGCCTTTACAACGAGTCTCCACTCGGACCAGTAACACCGACACTTTTAATCACGGCTTTAGGCATCGTTCCAGACATTCGTTTAACAGTTTCAATGGATGTCAAAGCGCCAAATGACTTAATCTACATTGTTGGGCAAACCTTTCATGAGTTAGGAGGCTCAGAATATTATAGGCTGAAGGGTTTTCTTGGGAAATCTATGCCTAAAGTGCGACCTAATCAAGCCAGAAAAACGTTCAGAGCCGTTACTCGGGCTATTGATTTAGGATTGGTCAGGGCTTGTCATGATTTGTCCGAGGGCGGTTTGGCTGTGGCGGCTGCGGAGATGGCTTTCGCTGGTGGATATGGAATGGAACTGGATTTACGAAAGGTTCCACGAAAAGTATTGAACCGCAATGACTTTGTTCTTTTCGCTGAATCTAATAGCCGCTTCTTAGTAGAGGTTTCAGAAAAAGCAAAAGAAGATTTCGAGGCATTAATGAACGGAAAAATTTACGCTGAAATAGGGAAGGTTACGAAAACTCCACGGCTTTGCATCCATGGATTAAACGGTGAAATTGTTGTAGACGCTCTGCTCAGTGATTTATTGGCAGGTTGGAAGCGAACATTCAGCAGCGGGAGTTTACAGCCGTGAAACGTGAAGAGATCAAGGTTTGCGTCTTGCGTGTAGGTGGAACAAACTGTGACGCAGAAACAAAATGCTCACTTGAAGAATTGGGTGTCCAGGCTGAGGTTGTGCATGTAAACGAGGTTGTTAAACGCCGAAACCTTCTGGAATATAACGCTTTGATTTTTCCGGGTGGCTTCTCTTATGGGGATTATGTGCGGGCTGGAGCAATATGGGCTAAATGGATAATTGCTAAATTAGGCAAGGAGCTAAAAGCTTTTGTTGACGAAAATCGTCCGATACTCGGAATTTGTAACGGTTTTCAAGTGCTTGTTGAAGCCGGTTTACTTCCGGGATTTGAAGGAATAAGTCCGTATCCTGAGGCAGCCCTAGCAACAAATGTTCCACCTGGCTATAATTGCCGCTGGGTTCACATCAAACACGAAAACAAAGGAAAATGCATATTCACTTGGAAAGTTCCTAAAGGAAAAATCTTGCGGATGCCGGTTGCCCACGCAGAAGGCAGATTCATATTCGCAAAAGAAAAGGAAAAACAGTATTTGGAAAGACTTTATGAAAA
>DAOUSM010000097.1 GCA_030627225.1 Candidatus Bathyarchaeota archaeon
AAGTGAGACTTCGACGAATTTTCCGTTCTTTCTCATTAAGGGCTTCAAAACTCTATGTTCACTGTTGTAGCCTAGAAATTTTGATTCACACATGGCGCAGCCGTTTTTGATCTTAACAATTTTTCCATTGTCAATTGTTAGCTCAATGTCGTCGCATAGGCTTCCACAGACAGGACATGTTACAGCCTTAACAACTTGCATATTATTCCTTCCTAAATTGCTCCTTGAGAAGCTCTTCTAGACTTAAAATCGGTTTATCCGTGGCGGGCTCAACCTCTGCTGGAATTCCCTTCAAAGAGGGCATACCAACACCATGGGTTTCCGGATTAACCACAGCGTTTGCCCACGGACCATAAGGAATAAAAATTACTCCAAGATGCGGAGCCCTAAGAGATTTTACGGCTTTAACAACCACCGAGCCGTAATCCGTTGAAACTAAAACGTTGGTTTTCTCTTTTATTCCAAGCTTCTTTAGGTCTTCAGGGTCCATGTAGCAGACTGAAACGCTTTCCATGTATTCTTTAGAGAATTTTCCACGTTCTTTTCCAACGCCTTGCTCTATTGTTCGTCCAGTAAGCAACGTTACCTTTAGTTTTGGCTTGTCATCCATTCATTAACCTCAGTTTTGTTGTTAAACACTCTCACTTAACCTAGCATCTTGAAAGCTAACATGCGTAACTTTAATTAATTTTTATCTAGGGTCTATATCCGTTAAGAATGATTAAGGCCAAAGCGGCCGCAATTATATCGGCGGTCGTTCCAGGATTCAAAAGATTACTTGACTTCCTAAGTTCCTGATCAAATTCGCGGAGGAGTTTCCTACCCCTCGAAGTTTCAAGTCCTTCAAACTTCAAAACTTCCTTAGCCTTGGAAGAAACTTCCTGCGCTTTTTCAAGGCTTGTCTTTCTTGCTATTAACGTATCTGGGTACCCAGCCAAAACTTTCAGGAAGGTATGAACTATAGCCTTGTTTAAGTCATCGGTCTTCCTAATATGTTCCATTAGAGAAGGATAAGCAACGTCGAAAGTTATCGGATAATTGTTAACCCATTCTGAACAGACCCTGTCATATTTTGAGGCTATTTTGAAGATTTGGGACAGCGATATTTTTTCTTCAAGTATTTTTCTCCTGGAGTTTGGATCGTTGATGTCAAGTTCTGGAACTGTGCCGAGTCCGCCGGGGTTAGCGCTTTTTATAGCTTCGTAAACGTTAACCGCGTCTTCTGGTGTGGTTGATTCTACAACAAGCTTCACATTTTCCCTAAGCTTTGGAATTTCGAAGACATCTTCTTTAGCAGGGGTCATTCCAGCTGCGACAGCAATAGGTGAAAGCAGAATTGCCGTGCCAAGTGACGTGTTCCCACCGCGTTGCCAAGCATTAACATTCGCTACGCAATCCCTTATAATGCGCCCAAGTCCAACGTCGCTAACATGGATTTTTCCTTGGGAAACCAGAACCCCCCGTTCTGCTGCATATTCAAAAGAGGATGATATAGCAACTGCTGAAGCAAGAAAATGTTCATAACGAGTGCTTTCGAAGTTTGTTGTTCTGTTCACATTTCCAGGTTTGTTAGCACTAGCCTCTAAGAGAATAGCCAACTCAAGACACCTTGAAACATGCTTTGTCTTTTCACGCGGGTTTATCTGCAAGAACAGCCCCTTACCATGTACATTAGTGGAAAGTTTTATTAACGTTGTGTAAAAAGTTACATAGCAACTTAAAAATTTACATATGGACGTTCTTCCCATGATTAACATTCGGTTATCTACACGGGACATAGCCATGACGGCTATTTTCGCAGCACTCTCTTGGATAGTTTCAGAATTCGTTCCAGGAATACCCATAATAGGTGCTTCTGGTTCAAGAATTAGTTTTGATGCCGCCTTAGCGCCTATTTATGGCATAATTATTGGACCTTATCTCGGTTTTCTAGCAGCCATAATAGGCGGTTTGGTTGCTGCAGGAAGCTTGTTCACAATTTTAACATCCTTTTGCACAGGCATCTCAGCGTTCGTTGCAGGGATGCTTGCAGCTAGGAGAACTTGTGGTAAAGTAATGCGAGGATGGATGCTTTCCGCGATTGTCCTAGCTTTACTAATTGCTGGATGGTACTCAACAGAAGTCGGGCGACAAGCACCATTTTACCCAATTCCACATTTACTAGGACTACTAATAATATCAGCTGCAAGAGGTTGGATTGCAAACAAAATCGAGGAAGAAAGAAAAGAAAGAGCGCTTTCTCCCATGAAAGGGGTTAACTCCGAATATATCATAGGGGGCATGATTTCCATAATGCTTGGAACTACCTGCTATTTCACTTATTTAGACTTGACAACGGTTATTGAAGGTTTAAGCGTGCTTGGAATCCTTTCATTTCTGGCTTACTCAATGCTAATAATTGGAGTTTTCTCAATTATTTATGGACTTTTCAGCTGGATTCGCCCCGGATTCGTTACGGCTGTAGCTATGGCTTGTTACTGTGGTATAATTGCAGACCACATGCTTGGGAATCTGATTTTTATAGGCATGATAGATGTAGTAGCTCCAGGGTTGAAGGATGTTCCAGGCTTGTTTATGGCTGTTCTCCCAATATCAGTTGTGGAACGATCACTATTCACTGCTATTGCGACAATAATTGCGGTGGCATTGTTGTCTGTTCTCCGCAGAACTGGAATCATTTATCGAAAAACACAATAAATCTTGTAACTATCTTAAGGCAGAGATGTTTATGAGAGCGCGTGAAGGAGATTTCATAGAATCAGTTGAGGGCTTAATATTTGACGTGAAGGGTTTAGTTCATCCTACCAACCGAGTGATAGCATTCATCCGATATTTTCCATGTATGAAGGGTTCGAGAAAAAGGCGAGAAACAATTTATAGCAAAATTTATTCTCTCTCAGAACGTTTTCAGTTTTTATCAGAAAATTTTCCTGAGTACATTGCTTATGATTCAGTATTTGACGAAAAACTCTGCCAAGTCCCAACTCAAAAAGTTACACATCACTATAAACCAGCCGAAAAACTGGAAGAATTCCGCGGAAACCCAAAGGATTTAGATGAGTTAGAAGGAAAGGCGTTAGAGCTTGCCGACATTTTAAAATCGTCAGCGAACATCCATTCTAAGAGTATTGGTGTTTCAGGCTCAATTATGGTTGGCCTACATAAACAGAATTCTGACATAGACCTCATTGTCTACGGAGTTAAAAGCTGCCGAAAGGTTCACTCCGCATTAGAAAACCTACTAAATGAGAAGAATACTCACGTAAATTCTTACAGCCAAAATGATTTGAGGGCATTATTCGAATTTCGTTTTAAAGACACAACGATGAACTTTGAAGATTTCGTTCAAACAGAATCTAGAAAACTTCTACAAGGAAAATTCATGGGTGTGGATTACTTTATTCGTTTTGTGAAAGATTGGAATGAAATCGACGAGAAATATGGCGATGTCAATTACAAGAATTGCGGTTATGCAAAAGTCAGAGCAACAATTGTAGATGATTCAGAGTCCATTTTTACGCCATGTCGATATAGAATAAGTAATGTGCGTATTATTAAGGGGCCAAAGTTAGGTTCAATTGAGGAGATAGCCTCTTTTCGTGGTAGATTCTGTGAACAAGCACGTGTAGGCGAAGTTGTTATTGCACAGGGAAAAGTTGAACGTGTTATGGACAATAGGAGAAATTGTGAGTATTTTAGGCTCCTGGTGGGAAACAGGCCTTCAGACTGTATGATACTGGCATAATGACTAAGATAAAACTTTCAAGACTTGCTCGTAATATCTTGGGCAATACGTTAATGTTATCTGGTTAAAGCTGCCCTCAGGAGTTATAACTTCCTCTAAGTTTCCCTCAACATAGACCCTCTCGTCTTTGCAGGCTTGCATCCGAAACTCTTCCATAAAAGAAACTATACGCTTAGCTTCATAGGCATCCTTGGTCCCCTCTAAGATACATATAGGCTCAATTCCATAAACTGACGGAATAAAGGGTGCATCACGGTCTTCCGTTATGCGTGCAAACATTTTAACCCAACCCTTCTGCACAATTCTTGTTTCAGAATCATACTCGTTGCTAATTTCTCCCCAGTCTTTCACTGGTTCGAATTCTGTCTTGATAATTCTTCCATTCTTTTCGTCATTGAACAATGCATAAATCATTTTTCTACGCTGATGCCACACATACTCCTTAGGACTGTAACTTTGGAATTTCCAACGCTTTCTCTTAACCGACCCATCGGTTTCAAACTCGTTGGTAAGCGGTGAAGAATCATCTTTATACAGTTCTTGTAGAGTTTC
>DAOUSM010000012.1 GCA_030627225.1 Candidatus Bathyarchaeota archaeon
TCGGGAAAGGGAGCATCCAAATACTCGTAAGTTTCTAAATCCATTATTTGAACCCCGGAGGGATTAACGGCAAAAACTTGACCGCTTCTCTTATCAATTATCGGCACTTCTGCGTTTGCATCCACAGGCTTAACGAAACTTCTTTTGACACCGTCAAAAATGCCTATAGCCACTATTCTTGCTTTGGCTGAGCCATGTTTTCCAGGCTTTGATTTGGTTATGGCAACTATGTGGCATGGCTCATCATCAACAATTATATAGCCACCCACACGCAAACTTCCAACGGTGACAGGTTTACTCATACACTCACCAGCTTGTTAAAGCCTTCATCCACAGCAATTTTAAACAACACCCATATATAGATTAAGGTGTCGCTAATACGTGAAAGGTGAAACTATTGTTCAAAAGCGTCGGCTTGGTTGCCCGCTTCGACAGGAAAAAGGCCATAAGACTCGCAGAAGATTTAGCTAGACATCTAAGAGCAAAGGGATTAGAGGTATACGTGGAGGACACATTAGCGAAGAAAATGGGCGCAGAGGAAAAAACTATTTCACTAGAGCGAATGAAAACTGATTTTATAATCACAATTGGTGGCGATGGAACTATTTTAAGAACATGCGTCTCGATTCCGAAACCGGAAACCCCGATACTTGCGATAAACATGGGGGTTCGAGGTTTTCTAACAGAGGTTGAACCGAAAGAGGCTTTAGCTGCGGTAGATAAGTGCCTAAAGAAAGAATTCACAATCGAAAGGTGCATGAAACTTTCGATAACTACAGATGATAGTATAAAGTTTCCAGACGCTTTAAATGAGGTACTAATATCAGCCGATGAACCAGCAAAATTACTTTACGCTCGAATTCTAAAGGACAAGGAACCCATCCTAAACTGTCAGGCAGACGGGTTAATGATAGCTACACAAACAGGCTCCACTGGCTATTCACTCTCGGCTGGAGGACCCGTTTTAGACCCAAGTGTGGATGCTTTTGTTCTAACACCCGTATGCGCTTTAAGCGTTTTTCGCTCTATCGTTTTTCCATCAAATTCAAACATCACAATTGAGGTTATGAGACCAAGAAAAATACTTGTGGTAATTGACGGGCATCACCGCCAAATCCTAAGTTCTAGGCTTCCAAGCCTAACCGTTACACGTTCCAAACATGTAACTTCTTTCATAAGGTTCAAGGAAAACTTTTACCATCGCTTAAGAAACAGACTTCTTTTCAAGGGACTTGGAGGAAAAATCTAACGGATAAAAAAGTCATAGTTTTGGATACATCCGCCTTTGTAGCTGGTTTTGACCCGTTTTCAATAAGCGAAGAACAATACACAGTTCCAATAGTTAAAGAGGAGATAAGGGGAAGCTCTATGGCTTGGGTTAGGTTTAAAACGGCTGTAGAAAGCGGAAAGCTAAAAGTTAGAACAGCAAAAAAGATTTTCCTCGATAAAGTAAAGACATCTGCTACACTTGTCGGAGACACATTTTTCCTCTCAGAAGCAGACTGTCAAGTTTTAGCATTAGCTTTAGAACTTAAGACACAAGGTTATTCTCCGCTGATTGCAACAGACGACTACTCGATACAAAACGTTGCGAATCAAATGGGTATAAAGTTTGCCTCATTAGCTACTTTCGGCATCCGCTTCCGTTTACAGTGGATAAGATACTGCCCAGCATGTCACAAAAAATATCCCGCGGGCTATAAATCTAGAAAATGTGAGGTATGCGGCACGGAATTAAAAAGAAAACCATTAAGAAGAAATCTACTTAAACCATAACAACAAATGAACTTTTATGAATCATACTTGGTGAGTGCTTTATGAGCGTTGTAGAAAGAAAAGTGGCTACTTTAAGGAAGCAGGCAGACATAACACCGACGCATTATTGAGGCTTGTTAGGGAATATATGGAAAAAGAGGGAATAAAGGACATTGTGGTTGCTTCAACAACCGGTGAAACGGGAGCAAAGGCATCTAAAATCTTCAAAGGATACAATGTTGTTATAGTTACACACTACTTTGGTTTCCGAGAACCTGGGAAAATTGAGTTACAAGAAGAGTATAAAAAAGAAATCTTGGCAAACGGAGCGAAGATTTTCACGGGTATCCACGCGTTAAGCGGTGTGGAACGAGCAATCCGCAAAGATTTTGGCACAATCCAGCCCTTAGAACTAATCGCTAACACGCTTAGACTTATGGGTGAAGGAACAAAAGTATGCGTAGAAATCACCTTAATGGCGGCAGACGCAGGTTTAATTCCTGTTGATAAGGATATAATCGCCATCGCTGGGACGGGAAGAGGCGCAGACACTGCGCTTCGAATAAGACCCGCAAACACCTCAAGGTTTTTCGATTTAAAAATAAGGGAAGTTATAGCAAAGCCGTATAGCTTCTAAGAATTATGGAACATAGAAACACTTACAAAACATTTATTGAGAACCCTCCGTTAAGAGAAAAACCTCAAGGATGGAAGTAAACCATTGAAGCTAGCGAAGAAGCTGAAGGAAGAATTCTCTTTCTTTAAGGGAAATTATCTTATACTTATTATAAGTTGGATTCTGATGGATTTTGCTGGAGAATTACCCGGAACATACTATTCGGACTATGTTATCCAACTTGGTGGAAGTGCCACAATCCTAGGATTAATCACCCTGGTTTCAATGCTGGCTTTGGCTTCTGTCCAGTTTCTAGGAGGATATTTAGCGGACAAGTATGGAAGACGATGGCTTGTTTCAACCCTAACATTCGGCGTAGCCCTCTCATACATTTTTTATGCAACCGCTCCAAGCTGGCACCTCATCTTAATTGGAGCCACAATACAGAATCTATGCTTACTTTACCAACCAGCATTAATAGCTATGATGGCTGATTCGCTGCCACCTAAGAAGCGGGGAATGGGATTCTCCATATTAAACTTGATAACAAGCGTTGCCACAACCCCTGCCCCAGCTGTAGCTCTTCTGCTAGTGACTACTTATGGCTCTATAACGGGCATGAGAATAGCGTACACTTTCGTTACAATTTTGTTTATTGCAGCGGCAACAGTACGACTAAAACTGAAGGAAAGCATGAAAAACACAGAGAAATTGAACTTGAAGGAAGCGTTACATTCTTATCCTAAAGCTCTAAAAGAGGGAATAAACATTTGGAAAGTGGTGCCACGTTCAACGTTATTCCTATTCTTCTCCACACTTATTACGCGTTTCTCATTTTCCATGACGGGAGCGCTTTTCCTAGTTTACGCTTTCTATGAACTTAGAATCGGGGGAGGTACAGATGACCTAGCTCTACAGCTTGCCCGTGAGAGATGGGGTTATGTCATGATAGCCTTGTTCATATGCATGATAATCCTATCTTTTCCAACTGGGAAGCTGATCGATAAGGTTGGTAGAAAAATTCCGTTAATCGTATCCGGTCTATTGATGATTCCAGCTGTCTTACTTTTTGTTTATGGAAGTTATTTAACTCTCTTTATAGTCCTGCCTCTTTTTGGGTTTGCACAGCTTCTTGGCTTTTCAGCTTATCAAACATTATTCGCTGACCTTGTCCCACAAACACAACGTGGAAAAGTTACTGGTTCAATGAACTTTTTCACTTACATATTCATGGCTATTGGTGGAATAGCGGGTGGACTGTTATATGATAACGTGTCCCCACAGCTTCCATTCCTTCTCATGCCAATCCTCATTGTTCCATCAGTTCTTCTAATAGTTTTTCATGTGCATGAGCCTAAACCAGAGGAAAGACAAGCCTAGGCCATTGGTAATCCATATATTTTCTGTTTAACAAGAGTGGAAGTTCTGAACATTTTTTACTTGTGTGTAGAAAGCATGGTTAGACTTCGTTGCTGTCGCGTTTGCTGAAGTATATTATGTCGCGGTGTTCGATGTAGCCGCATTCCTTAAACAATTTTTTCGATATAGTATTGTAATCTTCGATTAGGGCGCAGAAAATTCGGATACCATGTTTCCTAAGTATTTTTTCGGACTCCGCGATTAAAACCTTGGCAATTCCACGATATCTGTGGTCTGGGTCAACGGCTAAGCGGTTTATCCAGCCTTTCCGCAAGTCACAGCTTATAATAACTGTGCCAACGAGACGGTTGTTTTCAAAGGCTCCTAGGAAAAATTCCGGGTTTGCCTTCATTTGCGCCGCTGTTGCCGTTTTGCTATCTCTTCCTTTTGGTTTAAAGGGTAATTTCGCCCTAGACCAAAGCCTCACCATTTCTTCGTAATCGCTTATTGTTAGTCTGCGGATTTCCATGTAAACACGCTGTTAGGCTTTAGCTTTCCTTTCCAACTTCTCTTACAACATCTTCGATTATTTCTAATGCTGCATCCACAAGTTCTCTGGTAATGTTGAGCGGCGGCGCAATTCTGACAGTTGAAACTCCACAGGTTATGACGGCGACTCCACGTTTCCACGAACGCGTCATAATTTCACTGGCTTTCTGAGCCGCTGCTTTTTTACTTTCCTTGTTTTCCACGATTTCCACGCCTATCATTAAGCCTTTGCCTCTTACGTCGCCGATGATTTCGTTTTGCTCTTTTAATTCTTCAAGTCGCTTCATAATGTATGTGCCTTGTTTGGTTGCATTTTCCAAAAGCCTTTCTTCTTTTATAACGTCTATGACTGCGCTTGCAGCAACGCAAGAAAGAGGGTTACCGCCGAATGTGCTTGCATGTGAACCCCCAACCCAGTCCATAACCTTTGCTTTGGCAATGGTTGCTCCTAATGGTAGTCCAGAAGCTAATGCTTTTGCGCTGCATAAAATATCTGGTTCAACGTTCCAGTTTTCAATTGCAAACCATTTTCCAGTTCTACCCATGCCAGCTTGCACTTCATCATCTATAAGCAATATGCCATACTTGTCAGCGAGTTTCTTTAATCGTTGGAAATACTCTGGTGGTGGAACGACGTATCCGCCTTCGCCTTGGATGGGTTCAAAAAGTATTGCGGCAACATCTTCGGGAGGCACATATTTCTGGAAGACAAATTCGTCGATGAAGTCTATGCACCAGTAGCGGCAGTCGGGATAAGTTTGTTTGAAGGGGCAACGGTAACAGTATGGATATGGAACATGAGTGACACCGGGCATTAATGGAAAGAAGTAGCGCTTTTGAGTAGGTTTGCTGGCAGTTAAGGATAAGGCTCCAATTGTGCGCCCGTGAAAAGCGCTTATGAAGCCGATGAATAGCTGTTTGCGGGTGTGCCATTTCGCAAGCTTAATCCCTGCTTCGATTGCTTCGGCTCCGCTGTTGCCGAAATAAACTTTTTTATCAAAGCTTCCAGGTGTGATCTCTACTAGTTTTTCCGCGAGGTTAACGACTTCATTGTAGTAAAAGTCCGTGTTCGAGTAATGTAAGAAGCGGTCACATTGATTCTTTATGGCTGTAATCACTTTGGGATGATTATGACCAACGTTTAGGCACACCAAGCCAGAGTTGAAGTCTATGTATTCATTTCCGTCCACGTCTCTTACTATACAGCCCTTCCCGGATTCAACGACGAGCGGATAAAACCGCACATAGGAAGGCGAAATCAGGCTTTCATCTTTTTTAACCAATTCCCTTGCTTTGGGTCCTGGTGGATTAACAACTATTTTTGGGTAGGCACTCATTTGCTTCACCGCTGGAGACTAACGATTAGAAAAGACGATTTTATATAACTATCTATAAAGTCTCCTAGAAAAGAAACATAGAAAATAAGATTTAGAGCTTGAAACAGTCTAGTTCCTTTCATATCGCAACTTGAGGAAAGACTGACACACTTATAGTTTGGTCACTGTTATTTCAATCGTTGAAACGTTTGTTTTTTGACCCTCGCCTCTGGTGACTTCCTCTGTGCCTATAGAGATTCCTTGTAGCTGTAGGTCTTTCATGAAAACACGTCTTAACAATTCGACCGTATCAACTGCTCTACTAATTGCCTGCCCTCTAGCCTTTACAACAACTTTTTCGGCGCCGGAATTAAAGAAGGTTAGGCAGGCAACCACGTAGTTCATCACTGGTTTTCTACCGATTAGCACCATGTTTTCGTTGACTTGCACGGTCTTTTTCGGTTTTGCATTTTTCTCGTGTTTTTCTTCCATCTTCTTTTCTTCGGTCATATCATACCTCCTTTAGAATTGCAGCGGTCGGCTGTGCAAAGTAGACTATATGATAAATTATGATGCTCTTATATTTTTCCGTACAGTGTGAAATCAGACGTACTGATTTAATGCTAGCTTACGGTAACGCTCCCAGTCTTCATCAACCCATCTCTGAATCTTTTCAATGTCATCTTCGGTTAATTTGCGGAACCTACCCTGCAAACTCAAATATTCCTTAACTGGTTTGCGTTTAGCCTTATCAATCAAGCGGTCGCTTGGAGAATTAAGTTTAAACTTGCCATACTCAATTTCAAAAAGCGCCCACATACCAGTTTGAACTGCAAGCCGCCCAATTTCCACAGTTTTGCTTGTATCATAACGCCAACCGGTTGGACATGGCGCCAGTATATGAATGAATTTTGTACCTTTAATTTCCTTGGCTTTTCTAATTTTGTTTATGAAATCCATGGGATAGGACGGACATGCTGTCGCAATATAGGGGATTCTGTGGGCAGCCATAATGAATGGCATGTCTTTTTTTCGTTCTTTTTTACCGGTGGGAGTTGTGGTTGTCCATGCACCATAGGGTGTTGCACCGCTCCGTTGTATTCCTGTATTGCCGTATGCCTCGTTGTCATAGCAAATGTAAATGAAGTTTGTTTCCCTTTCAGCTGCTCCGGATAAAGCTTGTATGCCTATGTCAAAGGTTCCACCATCCCCAGCCCAGCCAACAACTGGTACATCCTTAATGCCTCGTTGACGAAAAGCTGCCACAACGCCAGATGCGGTGGCACCCGTCGCCTCAAATATTATATTTTGAACAGGCACTGCAAAAGAGGTGTAGGGGTAAGGTCCTGGAATAACTGATGTGCAGCATGCTGGAACAACCATGACTAGCTTGTTTCCTAAAGCCTTAAAGAGTAAGCGAAGCGATATGGTTAGGCCGCAACCAGCGCATGCGATATGGCCTTTAAGCAGATATTCCTCTTTCGAAAGTTCTTTTATTGATTCCATCATTTTTTCACTTCCTTAAATCAACCCATACCGTTTCCTTTCCAACTTTGCCTGCTCGCATCCACTCCGATGATTTTTTAGCAATTTTTTCAATAGTCTTGAACGTTACATCTCTCCCTCCCAAGCCTGCAATAAAGCCTGCGATCAACGGTTGGTCTTTTTGGTTGGAAAGTGACGCCTTAGTTTCTTCAGCGAGAAAACCCTCCATTCCAAAGGATATACCACGGTCTATTACCGCAAACATCTGTGCGTTTTCTGCAAGTTTTCTGATTTCTTCCCTTGGAAACGGACGGAACACTCGAACTCTTGCTGTGCCTACTTTTAAGCCTTCCTTGCGTAAGTTGTCCACGGCTATTTTGGCTTCGCTTCCAATGGTTCCCATAGTCAGCAATATTAAATCTGCATCTTCACATTTGTATTTGTCAATTAGTCCACCGTGCTCAAAACCAAAGTATTTACCATATTCTTTGTCGATTTCTGGGATAAGCTGCTTAGCGTTTTCCATGGCTTCTTGAATCATGTAACGAAACTCCATATACCATTCTGGGGAAACAATATTTGCGTGCGAGATTGGTTTGTTGACGTCTAAGAACCATTTAGGCTTATAAGGTGGCAGAAAATCGTCGATTTTTTCTTGGTCTGGAATTTCCACAGGCATGTAAGTGTGGGATAAAATGAAGCCTTCAAGACATACCATAGCTGGCAAAAGGACTCGTTCATTCTCGCAGAGTTTGTAGACTTGAATTATAGTGTCGAAAACCTCTTGGTTCTCAGCACAGTAAAACTGAATCCATCCAGTGTCCCGTTGAGACATGGAATCGGTGAAATCAGCCCATATGTTCCAGCCAGGTCCCAAGGCACGATTAACAACAGGCATCACAATGGGTAATCGCGAACCGGAAGCCCAGTGTAAAGCCTCATGCATAAGCACTAAACCATGAGATGAAGTGGCCGTAAAAGTTCTGACTCCTCCTGCTGCTGCACCCATACATGCTGACATGGCACTATGTTCAGATTCCACACGAATATATTCAGCGTTTAATTCTCCGCTTTCAACTAATTCAGCTATTCTCTCAACTATTGATGTTTGAGGCGTTATAGGGTAGGCGGCGATGACTTGAACCCTTGCAGCTTTTGCAGCATAAGCAACAATGTGATTCGCCGTGTCGATTACGTTCTGCATCACCTTATTCCTCCTCTCTCTGCATTGTTATCACTCCACATGGACATTCGTTTGAGCATATCCCACAGCCTTTGCAATAGTCGTAGTCGAATTCAGGTTTACTATCATCTTTTATTTCTATCGAGGAGTCCGGGCAGAAAATCCAGCAAATCCTACATGACCTGCAGTAGCCACAACTGAAGCATCTATCAGCTTCACTTTCAACTTCTTCTAAGCTTACGCCTAATGTCTCCTCTTTGTCCAATGATTTTGTTCTTTCTTCAGGTGGCAACTCAAAAGTTTTCACTCTTTCTTTAGGCTCATAGTATTCTATGTTTATCTTTTCGATTTTCACGGGTTTTTCCAGCGGTGCTTCAAGCTTTATTTCTTCTCCTCGCAGATACTGGTTTATGCTCCTAGCTGTCTTTCTCCCAGCAGATATAGCTTCAACCACAGTTGCTGGACCTGAAACCAAGTCTCCTGCCGCAAACACATTCTCGCCGACAAAACCTGTTGCTGGGTCTGCTTTTATCCAGCCTTTCTCATTTAGGAATTTTCTGGGAATCCATGTCGTGTCTGGTCTTTCACCTACCGCCTTTATGACTGCATCAAACTCTAACGTGAATTCCGACCCCTCGATTGGTATTGGTCTTCTCCTTCCCGTGGCATCAGGTTCTCCAAGCCTCATCTTAATACATTTAAGCACAATTTTCCCGTTCCTTTTTGAAGCCTCCACCGGTTGTGTCAAGAAGCGAAATTCTATACCGTCTTCTTTTGCTTTCTGTATTTCCTCGTCTATTGCCGGCATTTCCTTTTCAGTTCGTCTGTAAAGAATTGTGGGTTCGGCGCCTAGTCTCTTTAGGGTTCTGGCAACATCTATGCCAACGTTTCCTCCACCTATCACCGCCACAGCCATTCCCGGAGGTTCCCTTAGTCCTTTGTTTACTTCCTTTAGGAATTCTAACCCCGACATCATGAATTCTTCGCCCGGTATTCCAATATCCCTCTCTTTCCACGCACCTATCGCTAACAACGCCACGTCAAACTCTTTCTGAATGACCTCAAAAGTTACACCTTTACCTATAGCTGTTCCAGTTTTGATTTTTATACCCATTTTGGCAAGCGCAGCCACCTCTTTCTCCACTATTTGCTTTGGAAGCCTGTATGGTGGTATTCCATATGCGAGCACGCCGCCTAGTTTTTTCTCACTTTCAAATATTGTCACGTTATGCCCTATTTTTCTTAGATAATAGGCTGCTGAAAGACCGGCAGGTCCAGAACCTATTATAGCGATTTTTTTGCCTGTCTCCGCAGAAATTTCATGAAACCCTCTTTCACCTTTCTTTTTAAGAACGTAGTCGCCTAAGAACCGCTCTATAGACCGTATAGAAATGATTTCGTCATATTCGCCGCGGTTACAATGTCGTTCACAAAGGTGGGGACAAACCCTTCCGGTAATGGAGGGGAAAGGATTGGTTTCTAAGAAGATTTTCGCTGCTTCGTCAAGTTTTCCATTCCTAACTTTTTCGAAAATTTTAGGAATACTATTATTGGCTGGGCAATCATATGTGCACGGTGAAACAAGCTCAACCCAAACAGGCTTGAAATCTCTCCAAAAACCAGTTTTTCCAGCGCTACCAATGGTTGGAACAGATAATGCTGTGACAGGCATTTCTTTGCGAGTTTTCGGGACAACAACCATTGTAATTTCACCATCCCTTTATTAACCGTTCGTAGGCAAGTTCCGCTGCCTTAGCGTTTTTCTCTCCAGCGCTTCCAGACCACGTTTCTCTTATAACTTTCAAAACGCTCTCAAGCTTAACTTCGCTTGTTGCTTTTGCGAATGCTCCTAAAATCGAAGTGTTAACAACCGGAAATCCAGCGACAAGCAATCCTAACTCAAGCGCAATTCCCGTTGCGTCAACGGTGGCTATTCGCCAACCCTTCAAATTAACCTCTCCAGGCTTCTTTGTTGTGTTCATGAGAACCAAGCCGTCTTTTTTCAAACCTTCAGTCGCATCCATGACCTGCATGAGTTCAGGTGATAAGATTATCACATATTCGGGGTTATAGACTTGGCTGTGCACAAGTATCGGTTCGTCGCTTATCCTTACGAAAGCTTTTACAGGAGCGCCCCGTCGTTCAGCTCCGAAATATGGAAAGGCTTGAACCCATTTGCCCTCAATGAAGGCAGCATGAGCCAACAACTGTGCAGCTGTGACTGCCCCTTGTCCACCGCGACCGTGGATTCTAATCTCCTTAAGCACAGCGTCTCCCTCCCGTTGAGAAATGAAAAATGAACGTTTCAACCTTATTAGCATTAGGTTAAATAAACATTAAAAATAACATTAAAAGAAGCCCCGTGATCGCGAAAATTGGGACGACTATCTTCTTTGCTTTTTGAAGGGTTCTATCTGTGAGAAGACATAATGTTTCCAGCCTTTTCTCTCCGATGACCTTAACATTAGGAACCGTTATGTTGCAACATGCAGCTTTAGCACGTTCCAAATCAGACATGGCAGCAAGCGTTGCCTCTTTAATATAGGCGATCAACTTTTGATGATCTATAACCTCGCCTATCGGGTGGTACCCACGCTCACTTAGTATTATAGCGTTTACTGAATGCGTGTCCGTTGTGAACACTTCGCCTTCATCGATGCCTATGGAATGAAGAGCCAAAAGAATTTTTTCACGCAGTTCAGAAACCATGTTATTGCCATCGATAACTACATAAGCGGTTTTCTGCTTACTAACTTTAACCACGACCACGGTGATGCCGCCTGGTCCCATACCATCTTTGAGGCTGAATTCCTTGGGTATAACGGTGGCGGCGCCAACTTTGAAGGATGAACTTCTCAAAGAAACAGCTTTCTCCAAACATGTTATTGCAACCTTTTTCAAAGCGTTCAAAGTTTTCTGTGCGTCTGCTGCTCCGTTAATGCTGTTATGTGCATTAACAACAGCACAGCAGTCCAAGCCATGTTTCACGGCTTCTTGACGGGTGAGTATGCCTAATTCCTGCGGCAAATCTTCGGTTGTTTTTGGCGCGAGAGTGAACGAGACGAAGGCAGCTTTACCGAAAACTTGGCAGCAAGCGGTAGCTAAACCATTGCTAACCTTGATAAAAGGGGTTGCCTTGGTCTGTGAGGCTTCAAAGTTAACGGTTGTAACAACGTGATTGATGATTTTTTGATTTTGAAGTTGAGAGGTCAGATCAAGTTCGTGACCAAGTAGACCATGGGGCACGCAAGCAGTGCAGTTAAGCTCCTTCTCTAAAGCAGCTTTAAGTGTAGAAGGCAGAAGACTGCTTCCAACGTTTTTGAACGGCCCTGGATGAACGGAGGGGACGACTATAACTGCTTTAGGTCTGTAAGCGTCAAACTTTATTATAGAAAACTCGATGTCTTGCTCTTCGCCTAACTTTTCAAGAAATTCCTCAAAGGGAGCGTTTAAGTCCA
>DAOUSM010000118.1 GCA_030627225.1 Candidatus Bathyarchaeota archaeon
AAAAGAAATTGTTCAACGCATAACCAAAAACCTGCTAGATATTCAAATGTTAAGGCTTATCCAAACCCAACCCATGTGGGGCTACAAAATAAAAAAGCAAGTGGAAACAAAATTCGGCGTAAAACTGAGACATGGAACGCTATACCCGCTACTAAACATGTTGGAACAAAAAGGCTTCCTAACAAGCCAAAAACAACGGCAAAGGGGAAGAACAAGAAAAATATACACAATAACTAGGAAAGGAAGGCAGTACTTAGAGGCATACGATACCATACTAAAAGAACAAATAGAAAACAAAGCATAAAATAAGAAAAGAGAAATGAATCACAATGGGAGGACCGTGGGCGCTATAATTATTTTTTTACCTAAAAAATTTAACCTTGCTTAGTGTTAATGTGTATTATGATTGAAATTGCAGTTGTAGGGGGTGGACCAGCGGGTTCTCATTGTGCATACTGCCTTGCTGCGAGTAGCCTTTATCCGGTAATCTTCGATCACACACATCCACGAGAAAAACCTTGCGGCGGACTTGTAACACCGTTTGCACAAAGGCTTTTTCCATTTCTGAAAAAGCTCCCGATAAAACATGGCGAAAAAAGTAAACTCCATTTGATTTCGCCTTCTGGAAGGCAAGCGCGGCTTTCAACTCGAAAAAGTAAGATTCGCACTTTCTCAAGATTAAAGTTTGACCAGTTTTTGGTGAATATGGCTGTTGACAAAGGTGCCGAATTGATTAAAGAAAAAGTCATCGCACTTGGAAGAAGAAAGGATTTTTGGGAAGTTGAAACTACACGTCAGTCTTACCGTGTTAAGATTTTGATTGGAGCCGATGGTGTGAACAGTTTAGTTAGAAGAAGTACAATTGGACCTTTAAGCAAAATGGACAAAGGCGTCTGTTGTGGTTATCTTGTTAGGGGCTTAGAAAAAGAGGACATTACTATAAGATTTTTAGCTCATAGGAAAGGATACATGTGGGTTATTCCTAGAGATGATCACACGAGTCTAGGAATAGGGGCTTGTGAGGCTTCTCGCTCTTATGGACTTAGAAGAGAGTTGGATATGTTTATTGAGCAACAATATCCTCATGCCGAGATAATTTCCAAGTGGACAGCCTTAATTCCCAACGTTAAGAATTCTAAAACACTCAAAATTCCACTCGCAGGCCATAACTGGATATTAATAGGCGATGCAGCTGGTCATGTAAGCCCAACATCAGGAGAAGGCATAATGTATGCTCTTTTAGATGGTGAATTGGCGGCGCAAGCAGTTGTTGAAAACAATCCAGAAACGTATAATGAATTTTGGAAAGAAGCTTATGGAACCAGCTTATTCATAGACGTTAAGCTTAGAAAAGTGTTATACACGAGACCCGGTCTTGAACTTTACTGTAAATTTCTTAAACTTCAAAATACTTTACACTTTTGATCAGCAATGTTGAATAATGCTTCTATTTCCTCCAACTTCTGAGATTAGCATGCCAGCGCCGCGCTAAGGGTGCAGGAGACATCATGACATAAAGTAAAACGAGAAAAACGGTTTCTTGAATTAAAGGGAAAATAGACTAACAAATGATTAACAAGCCAAGTTCAATGATTTCTGGAAGAAGTCGATTAGGACATAGTTTTACTTACAGGAGATGCACTTTTATCCAAAGACTTCGTATACTTAAATCCTGCACCAAGATATGTTTAAGTGCAATATGTGGAGAGGATGTCGAGTGCGTAGAAAAAATCTTCCATCGAATGAAGGTGAAGATTCGGTTGAAGAGTTTTTACGATTTTTTGAACTGCGTGGTAAACGTCCTTTGGAGATGGCTAGACAAGCAGTTTTGAACGAAACATCTACGATTGAATCTGTAAAAGTTAGAGAAGCGTTGCGGTATTTTATCGTGGATTATTGGCAGGATTTGGCTAGGCCGACGCTTCTTTCGATCTGTTGCGAGGCTGTAGGCGGCATCCCCAGATTGACTGTTCCTTTTGCGGTTTCGCTTAGCGTTCTAAGCGGTGGGATAGATATTCATGATGATATTATAGATGAGTCAAAGAGAAAACATGGACGGGTCACAGTTTATGGAAGATATGGAAAGGAAATTGCTCTTCTGACAGCGGATGCTCTCCTTTTTAAAGGGTTTGCTTTGCTGCATGAAGCTTTGGCTAAAGTAGCTGCAGCAAAGGCACAGAAAATAATGGAGACAGCTAAATGCTTGTTTTATGAGTTGGGCGACGCTGAAGCTTTGGAACTTGAACTCCGAGGACGCCGAAACATTATTCCTGAAGAATATCTACGTATAATAAAGAAAAAAGCGGCAGACGTTGAAGCACATGCACGCATAGGCGCCCTACTTGGAAACGCAACGACCGCAGAAGAGGAAAACCTAGCAACGTACGGGCGTCTTCTAGGAATGATAATCATAATAAGAGATGATATTGTGGATTCACTTGATACACAAGAAGTTAGACGAAGACTAGAGAAGGAGCACATGTCACTGCCACTAGTTTATGCCTTGAAAGAAAAAAGAGAAGAAGACCTTTTTAAGATTTCGCCCAACATAATACTTAAAGATTTTCGAAAAGACATAGAAAAGGGAATTAAACAGAGTCATAATCTTCTAAAAAAGTTAGCCAATAAAGCTTTGTTTCATATCAAAAATTTGAAAACTCCTAGAAATTTGGAAATGACACTAAAAGCATTATCGACATTAACTGTTAATTCGGAACAAGACAAGGAAGTTTTAGATTCAGTGCCACCATGAGAGACCACGAATGGGTCTTACTTTCTTTTTACTCTTCATCCTTTCATCCTCGTGTATATATGTTGAACATAAACACTTTATAAGCTTTGTCATACAAACTATAATAAAAATCTAGCAGAAATGAGGAGAAATGTTTGAATATTGGAAGCATGTGGAAAAGGACCATTGCACTTTTCACGGTGTTATTTACCCTATTTGCTTGGAGGCAAATAGTTTCTCTCATAATTAATAATTTCTTGGGCATAAGTATTGAATCCAAAGAAGCTATCCTATTTTGGGGGATATATTACCTCTCTGTGACCTTGTTTATTATAATAAGTTCAATTTCGTTTGGAGGAACTAAGAAAGGCTTCTATATTCCTATGTGGACTATCTTAGCAATGAGCAGTTCTATGACTTTGTTGTTGTTTGGAGTTAATAGAATTGAAACTAAAATTTTCTATCTGTTCCTTGGAGGGGCATCTGTCGGAATAGGCATCCCTCCTTGTTTAGCTTATTTTGCAGACAATACCTCTACTGAAAATCGAGGACGCACTGGCGCTATAATTTTCTTTTTTACAAGTCTCATGTTTGTAGCGCTTGCAATCATGGCTAATATGCTTAAGGCACAGAACTTCATACTTTTCTCGTTTTTTTGGGGGCTTCTAAGTTTGATGCTTGTTCTCATCTTGAGAGTAGAAAAGAAAGCTACGGAAAAAAGTAAAGTTAGTTTAAAATCAATTATTAGTAATAAACAGTTCTTGCTTTACTTTATTCCATGGATCATGTTCTGTTTTATAGACGCGCTTGAAGCCCCTACTTTACAACATTTTGTTGCAGAAAATTTCGGAAATAGCTTTATGGACTTACTGCTTCTCATAGAAACAAGTGTCACAGCATTTGCAATTCTTATAACGGGATTTTTAATTGATTATTATGGACGTAGGCGAATACTTTTGTATGGGTTCATAATTCTGGGAATTGCACATGCATTAGTTGGAATTGCCTCATGGAGCATTTTTTCATGGTACCTTTACGCATTGATAAACGGACTTGCTCTTGGAGTTTTCATAGTTACA
>DAOUSM010000001.1 GCA_030627225.1 Candidatus Bathyarchaeota archaeon
ATCTTAGCTCTCCAATCAGACATTTTAGGGGCACATTTACTGGGGATAAGAAACCTTTTCATCATAAGCGGCGACAAACCTGCCAAAGCACCTAAAAAGCTAAAAGAAGTTTGGGAAGTTACCTCCATAAAGCTTGGTGAAATAGTGAAACATTTGAATGAAGGCTTCGCTTATAACGGTGAAGATAACCTTATCAAAATTGATGGTCGAACTAACTTTCTTTTCGGCGGGGCAGTCATATTTGAAAGAAAAATGGAAGTTGAAAGAATTTCTAAGAAAATTGAAGCTGGATTTGATTTTTTCCAGTCGCAAATAACATTCAACGCTGAGAAAGTGCTAAAATTCTTTCAAGAGGCTGAAAAGTTAGGAGTAACCATAAATAAGCCAGTTCTGGTTGGCTTATCACCCCTACCCTCTGAAAAGGCATTAAAAAGAGTTCTTAAATTTCTGCACGTAGAAATGCCTGAACGCTTATTGAGAAGGCTGACACGTGGCGATGATTTCGCAAACGAACTGATAATGATATGTTTGGAAATTGCAGATGAGTTAAAATCGACATTGTCTCCTAAATACAAAATTGGTTTTCACATGATGCCCTTAGGTTATGATGACTTAGGAAGAAAAATCGTAGAGGAATTAAGAAGGTAAAGGAATGATTGGTTGCTACCTTACAGGGATGCTACCAAGACCAAAAGAGCTAATAGAAATCACCAGAGCCTATGAGAGGAGAAAGGTCGACAAAAACGAGCTGGAAAAATCCTTCCGAAAAGCCACAGAAAAAGTAATAGAGGCTCAAATGGTCGCTGGATTCAGTTATGTTACGGATGGAATGTTAAAATGGCAAGATCTGCTTAGACCGTTCACCGAAGGCTTAAGCGGAATAGAATTAGGAAGCCTCGCCAGATGGTTTAACAACAACACCTTTTATAGAAAGCCGATCATAGTAAACGCCATTGAACGGAGAAAAAACATAGTCAAAGACATAACATACCTTGAACAAATGCCAAAAAGTTTCCCGTGGAAAGCCATCTTACCGGCACCATACACTTTTGTCTCTATTTCAGAGAATCGATGCTACAAAAATGAGACTGAATTCATGTTTGATTATGCTCAAATAATCAACGAGGAGATTAAAAGCTTGGCTGAAGCTGGTTTTAGCTATGTTCAACTGAGCGACCCGGCCCTAGTTTATGAACCGTTAGCGTCTAGTGTTAAAAGGGATAAGTTGGCACTTGCGAATGATGCATTAACGATTGCTGTTAAAGGAACACCCGTCAAAACATGTCTCCAAGCATTTTTTGGGGATTTTTCAAGAATTTTACCTGAAGCGCTAGACTTTCCAGTAGACCATTTGGGAATCGACCTGTACGAAACAAATTTTGAAAAGCTGAAAGAGTATAGTTTTGAAAAGGGTGTTGCATTGGGCTTGGTAGACTCTAGAAGCTCACTGGTTGAAAATCAAGACGAACTGGTTACGGTTGCTAAAGAACTCATCGATTCTATATACCGCTCTAAGATGAGCGAGGTTTTCATTTGTCCGAACTGTGATTTGGAATTTCTGCCATGGGAAAGAGCGGAAGAGAAAATGAAAGTTATCGGCGGCGTATCTAAACGCCTCAGAGAGGAGTTTTATGAATAAACTGTTTCCAACGCAGGAGATAGGAAGCCTAGCTAAGCCGAAATGGAGAGTTAAGGGCTACAGAGGGGAATCACTGTCAAAAGCGGAAATAGTTGAAGCTGTAAAATGGGGGAGAAAACTAAGAATTGAAAATCTAGACGGACTGGTTAAACTGTTGGGCGAAAGAGATTCTCCAAGCAGGAGAAAAGCTATACTTGAATGGTCCGCCAAATATGCCATTCGACTCTTCGAGAAAGCGGGCTTAGACATTATTTTTGATGGGGAACAATGGAGGTCAGAAATGTATGAGCACGTCGTAAGAAAGACTGCTGGTTTCAAGTTTTTAGGATATGTGAAATCCTTTGACTATCGATACTTCAACAAAGCAGCCTGCATAGACAAACCAAAATATGTGAAACCCTTCTATCTTGACGAGTTCTTATTCACAAGGGAAAACACTGAAAAGGAGGTAAAGGTGCCTTTTACAGGACCTTACACGCTTGTTGATTGGACGTTTAACGAGTATTATGAAAAAAGGCTCAGCGGAGAATTTAGGGATTTTAGGATGAGGAAATTCGAGGCTAAGAGGGAGTTTCTTTTCGATTTGATAAAAGGTGTGATAAGACCCGAAATAAGCAAATTGGTGGATTCTGGAGCGAAGTGGATTCAGATAGATGAGCCTGCAGCAACAACCAACCCAACAGACGAGGAAATGGAGTTGTTTGTGGAATCCTTCAACGAAACAGTTAAGGGTTTCCACTGCACCTTCAGTCTGCACAACTGCTACAGCAACTACGAAGTTTTGGCTAAATACGCTTGCGAACTGCGAAATTGCAGCCAGTTGGCTCTTGAATTCGCAAATAGGGACAGCAGACAAACCGGAATAGGAAACGCAAGAACAGGCTACAAAGAAATAAAATTGTTCGAAGACTACGGTTTCCACGGAAATTATGGCCTAGGGGTAATAGACGTACATACCGATTTTGTTGAGCCGCCAGAGCTTGTTAGAGACAGAATTTTGCATGCTGCGAAGATGATTGATGACCCAAGCAGAATACATGTAAGCACAGACTGCGGTCTAAGAACGAGAACATGGGAAATCAGCTTCCAAAAGCTTACGAACATGGTTTTAGGGGCTGAACTTACTAGAAAAGCTCTAGAATAAAATACCATTATAAAAAAATTATTAGAGCTTTTACCAAAGTAATGGTGGTTTTAGGTAAAGTTTCTGTGCGGCATGAAAAATACTTAGAAAAATTTTTTAAAATTGAAAATTTTCTCCTAAAAAAGCTTATAGAGATTGAAAGCTTGAATAAAGCTTGCAGAAGTCAAAATTAGGCGATGAGGCTTAGAAATGTGTGGAATCTTCGGTTGCATTTTGAAGAGTGGAAACGTTGCGCCTGTAATACATGCTGCTTTAAAAAGGCTTGAATATCGCGGCTACGACTCTGTTGGAGAAGCAACCATATACAACGGTAGGCTCTACATAAAAAAGGACCAAGGAAAAATCGACGAAGTTCACAAAATCCATAACTTGGATGATTTACTTGGAAACCTCGGCATTGGACATACAAGATGGGCTACGCATGGTGCCCCATTAGAGGTTAATGCGCACCCACATATTGATTGCAGCGGGCAAATAGCTGTTGTCCATAATGGTATTATAGAGAACTTTGCTGAGTTGAAGCTGGAGCTGGAGAACCGCGGTCACGTTTTCAGGTCCAAGACTGACACGGAAGTGATAGCCCATCTTATTGAGGAAAACTTGAAGACCAACCCTTCTCTTAGCCTCGCTGAGGCTGTGCTTGAAACTGTGAGGAGGCTTGACGGTTCATATGCGATTGCTGTGATTTCAACGAAGGAACCTGACAAGATAATATGTGCCAGATATGAAAGTCCGCTAGTTATTGGGGTGAATGAAAATGCGATTTACTGTGCTTCCGACATCCCTGCGTTTCTGCCTCTGACTAACAGAGCGGTTGTAATTGAAGACGGCGAGCTTGTTATTCTCTCACGGGAAGGCTTTGAGATTAGTAAGATTGCCGATTCAAACGTTGTGTTGCGGGAGCCCAAGCTTATTGATTGGACATCTGAGATGGCTGTTAAGCAGGGCTATCCGCATTTTATGCTGAAGGAAATCCATGAGCAGCCAGCTTGTCTTCGAAACACGCTTAGATTGCAGGAGCATTATCTTGATTTGATGGCGACTTTTCTTGATCGTGCTCGTGAAGTCTTTCTTGTGGCTTGTGGGACTTCCTACCATGCTTGTTTGGCTGCGTCATATATGTTCTCCAAACTTGCTTTCTTAGCAACTTATCCAGTTATAGCTTCAGAGTTCGTTGAACAACACGGCAAATCTGTCAACATCGACAGCACAATCTTGACGGTAAGTCAATCCGGTGAAACAGCGGACACTCTAGCCGCTGTGAACTGCGCCCGTCAAAGAGCAGCGACTGTTCTTGGATTAACTAATGTCATTGGTTCGACATTAACTAGGGTTTCACGGGTTTACATTTGCCAGCAGTCCGGTCCGGAAATAGGGGTGGCGGCAACGAAAACGTTCACTTCCCAACTTTCGGTGCTGGCACAATTAGCCTTGAGGCTTGCGAAGAAAAGAGGCAAAGTTTCACAGGATGAAATGGACTTTTTAGCGGAAAAATTGGAGAAGCTTCCAGACACTGTTGAAACTATAATTCGGACACAAGAAGAAAATGTGAAGCAAATCGCGAAAAAATACAAGGATGTGAAAACATTCTTTTTCCTCGGTCGTGGAATAAGCACAGCCACAGCCTACGAGGGCAGACTGAAACTTATGGAGATAGCCTATGTGCCAGCCATAGCCTATCCAGCCGGGGAAAGCAAGCATGGACCCATAAGCCTCATAGAGTCCGGCTTCCCTGTGGTCTTCATCTGTCCAAAGGATGAAACCCGAAAGACATTGATGGGCAACATTATGGAGATGAAAGCCAGAAATGCTTCTATAATAGCTGTTATTGAGGAAGACGATGAAGAAGTGAAGAAACTTGCCGACGACTACATTGAAGTGCCTAAAGGCATCCCAGAAGTCTTGTCACCCATACCCTTCGTTGTTCCATTACAGGTTCTGGCATACTACATGGCTGTCGAAAGAGGACACAACCCAGACACTCCAAGAAACCTAGCGAAATCTGTTACTGTAAAATAATTCTCTCTCCTTATTCTACATCTTTCTTTCAAATGCGAATACGTTTAAAGCTTATTCCGACAATTATACATTCGGTGCTTAATTTGGAAAAAAAGGATTGGGAAAAACTCATTGAGAATCTGGTGAAAGAGGGCATTCTTCGCTCGCCGAAAGTTATTGGGGCTATGCGTTCAGTGCCTCGTGCAAATTTCCTTCCAGAAAACATGCTGTCTTACAGTGCTGTAGATACGCCGCTTCCAATAGGTTTTGGGCAGACTGTTTCAGCGCCACATAGCCTTGCTTAGATGCTAGGCTAGGCGAAACATGGTTTCAATAATGAATGAAGCCCTCCAATTGGAAGTCGGCCACAAAGTGCTTGAAGTCGGAGCTGGTTCGGGATGGCATGCCGCAACCATAGCTGAGATAGTTTCACCTAGCGACGTGCCCAGAAGTGAATGGGGCCACGTTTACACGGTGGAAATAATCCAAGGCTTGGCTGAATTTGCTAGAAGAAACATCATGAAAGCTGGATACGGCGATCGTGTAACCATAATCTGCACAGACGGTTCCATGGGTTATTCTGAAAAGGCTCCCTATGACAGAATTCTCGTAACTGCTGCTGCACCGGACGTTCCAAAACCCTTAATCGAACAGCTAAAGCCTAACGGAATTATGCTAATCCCTGTTGGAAGCATGCACCTATTCCAAAGTCTCATGAAAATCAAGAAGGGAGCTAACGGAAAAATAAAGGAGGAAAACCTAGGCGGAGTTGCCTTCGTCCCATTAACCGGGCATTACGGTCACAGAATCTAAATTTTAATCTCTGGTTTATCGGCATTCCAGCTTTTCCTTATACGCCATCAAATCCAAGAAGCCGTGTCCGCTAATGTTCATACATATTACTTTTTCTTCACCAGCTCTCTCAGCTTCTAGGGCTTTGTCGATTCCAGCACGAATGGCGTAGCTGGATTCGGGTGCAGGCAACCATCCTTCATTTTGAAGGAAGATTTTTGCAGCTTCGAAGATTGATTTTTCGTCGATGGGATAAGCTATAGCCTTCACCAAGTTATGGTGCCTCAACAAGCTTATGATAGGTGCGGCTGCATGATACCGTAAGCCGTCAGCTTTAATCGGCGGCATCTCAATCTTATGACCCAAAGTATAAATCTTTAGAAGCGGCGTGTGTTCAGCCACGTCGCAAAAGTCATATCTGTATTCTCCTTTGATAAGATTTGGTGCGGCAAGCGATTGAGCCGCTAGGAATTCGCATTCTCGTTTACCCCTCAAAACTTCGCCGATGAAAGGCAGGGCTATTCCGCCAAAGTTGGAGCCGCCACCTAGACAGCCGATGATTAAGTCTGGTTTCTCATCGATTAAGTCAAATTGTTTAATAGTTTCTAACCCTATTATTGTCTGATGCATGAGGACATGGTTCAAAACTGAGCCTAAGCAGTATACGCAACCCTTATGTGTTTTGGCGTATTCTAGTCCTTCTGAAATTGCAATACCTAGCGAACCGGAGTGATTGGGATTTTTGGAAAGGACTTCTCTGCCAATGTTGGTTTCTTTGCTAGGTGAAGAGTAAACCTTTGCTCCTAAGAGTTTCATCAGGATTCTTCTGTCAACTTTCCAGTCGTAGACGGATTTGACCCAAAAAATTACGCATTCAAGGTCTAAGAGTTTTGCAGCGTAGGCAAGCGCTGTTCCCCACTGTCCCGCACCTGTTTCTGTGCTTAGGGTTGTTTTCCCCTCTTTCAGCGCATAGTAAGCTTGGACGACTGCGGTGTTGGTTTTATGGGAGCCTGTTGGAGACAAATCTTCGCGCTTATAGTAAAGCCTAACCCTTTTCAACCCCAAACGTTTTTCTAAGCGTTTTGCACGATAAAGCGGCCTCGGTCTACCCATGTGAATATAAAGTTCGCGAATTTCCTCGGGAATGAGAACCCAACGTTCATTCGCCATTTCTTGTTTTAAACATTCATTGATCATGGTTCTGGCTAGAAATTCCGCTCGCGGCGGTCCGGTTTCGGGTTCCTTTGGAGGAGGAAGTGGTTCAGGAAGGTCTGGCAAAATATTATACCATTTAGCGGGTAACTCCTCCACTGGCAACGTGATTTGACTCTTCTCCATAATTGTCACCATTTTGAAGACGTATACTATAACTGAGTTTTGAATTAAAGATTTCTATTGAAAAACTAGTTATTGTGCCTTGTGAGCTATCCGAACCATTTCTCTAGCGTTGTTCTCCCCTTTAACTTCTCAGCGCCTTTCCGCATCTTTTCTAAAGCTTTTCTGACACGGTCTTCTGAGAAGTCTCTTTCTCTACAGATAAAGTCTATCACACCTTCCACGTCGGGTTCTCTCCATTCTATTTCGTATCTATCTGTTACCTTTGGATGTAGAAAGATTTCCCTTATTTTTTGCGGTTCAACTGGGAACTCTGCGTTTTTTATGTGTGGTAAGGCGTTTTCTAGGCTTCCATGCTCTTTTATCAGTTTTAAGGCTGTTTTCGGTCCCAAGCCTTTTATGCCATTAGGGTTGAAGTCTGTGCCTATGAGTATGCCTATGTCGATTAATTGCTCATAGGTTATTCCGCATTCCTTTAGAACATGTTCTAGCTCAACTACTTCTGGCACAACTTCAATATAGATATTTTTTCTTGGGAGTTTTCTCCGTCCTGAAATTGTCACGTTTCTCACGAGTCTTGGAGCGCCGAAGAGGATGCTGTCATAGTCTTGGCTTGCACAGTAATCTGCATCTCCGCGCTTTACCAGATGTGCTGCTTGGGCTTCCCCCTCGCTTGGTGCCTGAACCCATGGAATCCCCATCAAATCCAAAAGCCGTTTGCTGTCTTCGGCCATGTAGTCCTTTAGGCGGGATGTTGCTTGCGCGTACATGCGGGCTTCTTCTATTTTTCCCGCCTTCAAGGCTTGCTCATACCTTACTAGGGCTTCCTCTTTGGCTTTCATGCGCCTCTTGATTTCAACTTCTTTTAATGCTGGTGGAACTCCGTCAAAAACGTATATTGGCTTTATGCCCATTTCTACAAGGTTGCTTGTTCTGTAAAGGAGTCCGCTTAAATGGCTTGTTATTCTTCCGCTGCTATCTTTTAATGGTGTGCCGTCTGGCTGACGGATTATGGCTAAGAACTGGTATAGGGCGTTGTAAGCGTCTATAGCAATGGATTTTCCACTTAAATCCTCAAGCCTAACAGTTGTTTTCGGAACAAGGTCACGCAGGTTTACGCCCAAAACAACCCCGTTAATATAACAACAAAAGTAAAATAATAAACTTGCGAAAGTAGAGCTTAGCGTAATTTCTGTTGAAGATTGCGAAAGCTGTCTTTAAAATGCTATATTTCTTTTAGGACTCTGCTGTCTATCCGTTGGAAGTACGTGTTCATTTGAGAAATTAGTTCTCGCCATTCTGGATTTCGGGCGAACTCCTTGGTTTTCTCTTCATCTTTATCAGTGCTGAATAGTTTGGGTATTCAAACCATGTTTCATACGTTGGTTCACCTATCAAAGTCACGAAATGCTTCACGGATTTCCACGTTGCACCATGAGATATAAGCCATTCATCAAGTCTTTTCTGCCATTCTAAGACTTTCCTGAAGTTTTCCTTCCCTTCAGCAGTCAACTTTTCTGTGATTACAAGGTATATCATACTTCTCATCTCATCCTTTTTTGCGGCTTTTAAACATATAAAATATAAGGGAGCTTCACAATAACAGAACCATCACCGAGGAATAAAAATGGCTGAAAGGACAGCAACGTTAACTTTGGTTACATGCACAAGCTGTGGTAAACCGATACCGCCAGGAACAGAGGCTACAAAATTCCTTTGTCCAAACTGCGGAGAAATCCTGATAAGGCGATGTGCAAAGTGCAGAAAGTTTGGACGCCTATATAAGTGTCCGAAATGCGGTTTTGCTGGACCATAAAATGCAAAAGGAGGGTGAAAAATGGGTAGTGTTGTAATTTCCTACAAAATCTTCCCAATAGACATAAAGGTTGACTTTAATGAATTGAGAAGGAAGATTGAAGATTGCTTACCTGAGTTTGCCTCGATTTACGGTTTTGGAGAAGAACCAATAGCTTATGGCTTAAACGCCTTAATTGCCCACATAAAAATTCCAGAGGACAAATCAGGCGTGCTTGATGAGCTTGAGAAGAAATTTGAGGAGATAAGCGAAATAAGCCAAGTTCAACCGGTTATGGTGCGTAAAACGAGCAGATAGCCTTAAACATTTATATAGGAATGAAACTCTGTTTCGGACAGTACAGCATAATTATAGAAGGGTTCTAATTGGTTGAAGTGCAATTACGTGTCGGTGATGCAAGACAGCGGGATGTTGGAAGGGGCATAGCCCGCATAGACCAGAGAACAATGCGAAAGCTAGGCATATCAGCAGGCGACGTAGTAGAAATAGTTGGCAAAAGAACAACATCAGCCATAGCTTGGCCAGCCTACAGTGAAGACCAAAACCGAGAAATAATACGCATAGACGGTTTCACCCGCAAAAACGCAGGAGTAGCGATAAACGAATATGTTGTTGTAAGACCAGCAAAAGTCAAAAACGCCTTAAACGTCACACTTGCACCAGTGGATATGAGACTGAATGTTGACGAAGACTTCATGAACTTTGTTAAAAACCGCCTAATGGAGAGAACCTTGATTGAAGGTGACACAACGCTTGTTATGATGCTGGGTCATGCCATACCCTTCACCGTGACAAAGACACGGCCACATGGCATAGTGAAAGTTACTCCGGAAACGAGACTGACAATTCTAAATGAGCCAGCACCTGAGGGAAGAGGACTGCCAAGAACAACATACGAAGACATCGGAGGACTACGTGAGGAAATGCAAAGAGTGAGGGAAATGGTTGAGCTTCCACTAAGGCATCCTGAACTGTTTCAAAGGCTGGGAATAGACCCGCCTAAAGGGGTGCTGCTTCATGGTTTTCCTGGCTGCGGTAAAACCCTTTTGGCTAGGGCTGTGGCAAACGAGTCGGAAGCAAACTTCTTCTCAATAAACGGACCAGAAATAATGAGCAAGTTCTACGGAGAATCAGAAGCAAGACTTCGGGAAATTTTCCAGCAAGCTCAGCAGAACTCCCCAAGCATAATATTCATCGACGAACTAGACGCAATAGCGCCTAAACGTGAAGAAGTCACGGGCGAAGTCGAAAGACGTGTAGTTGCACAGCTCTTGGCATTAATGGACGGCTTATCTGGAAGGGGAAACGTTATAGTAATAGGGGCCACAAACAGGCCAGGCGCCCTTGACCCGGCCCTCCGCAGACCGGGCAGATTCGACAGAGAAATTGAGATAGGCGTTCCAGACAAGCAAGGAAGATACGAAATACTACAAATCCATACTCGCGGAATGCCATTGGCAGAAGATGTTGACCTTAAAAAGTTGTCTGAAATAACTCATGGGTACACTGGTGCAGACCTTGCCGCCTTATGCAGGGAAACAGCAATGAAAGCCCTACGCAGGTATCTGCCACAAATAAACCTGGAAGAGGAACGCATACCACCAAGCGTGCTGGAGAAAATGGAAGTGAAAATGGATGACTTCATCAACGCTTACAAGGAGATAACGCCCACCGCCATGCGAGAAGTATACATAGAAGTGCCCACAGTCCACTGGGACGCCATCGGCGGACTGGAAGAAGTTAAACAAGAGCTTAAAGAAGCCGTGGAATGGCCGCTAAAAAATCCTGAAATCTTTAAGAGGCTTGGGATAAATCCACCTAGAGGAATACTGCTTTATGGCCCTCCTGGATGTGGTAAAACCCTTTTGGCCAGAGCCGTTGCAACAGAGAGCGAAGCCAACTTCATAACGATTAAAGGTCCAGAAGTCTTCTCAAAATGGGTCGGCGAATCTGAGAAGGCAATAAGAGAGGTCTTCAGAAAAGCCAGAATGGCAGCTCCAGCAGTAATATTTTTCGATGAAATCGACTCGCTTGCGCCCAGAAGAGGTCTAGGTTTCGCAGACAGCGGAGTAACGGAACGAGTCATCAGCCAGCTTTTAACAGAGATGGATGGAATCGTAACCTTAGAAGACATAGTTATCATGGCCGCCACAAACAGACCAGATATTGTGGACCCAGCAGTGCTTCGCCCAGGAAGATTTGACAGGCTGATATATGTGCCTTCACCCGATGAGAAAAGCCGACTTCAAATATTCAAAATATACACTGAAACTATGCCGTTGGCAAAGGATGTAAACCTAGAACATTTAGCCTCTATAACCCAGAATTACTCCGGCGCAGACATAGAAGCCCTTTGCAGAGAAGCCGCCATGCATGCTCTGAGAAGAGATGTAAATGCTAAAGAAGTCACGAAGGAGGATTTCCAAGAAGCAATGAAGATGATTGGGCCTTCAGTCACGCCGGACATGGAGAAATGGTATAAAAGCTTTATCCGGCAAATTAGGCAAGTGCAGAAGCCAGCAACACCAGTTGCTTAGGAGCACCATTTATGACCATTAAAACTTGGAAAACCCATCCTGTCCACCATGTTATGCTGGAAATCTTAAAAAGAAAAAAAGCCATGACAGACATGGAGCTTTTCGAAGCTTTAACCGAGGAGTTTAAAGACATAGGCTTTAAAGATTTCAACGAGCTACTAATGCGATTAGAAATCGCAGGGAAAATCCGCACAACCTCCATGGCTCGTGGGAAGAGGCGAGTTGAGCTTATAACCGAAGAATAGTCTTTTCATTTAAACGCAAATAGTTTAGCGTGTAAGTGCATGAAATCTTTTTTAGACGTGGTTGTCGTTGGAGGTGGACCATGCGGTTCCTTCGCAGCCTTGAACCTCGCAAAATTTGGAGTTAACGTAAAAGTTTTTGAGGAGCACGAGGAAATAGGTGTTCCATCCCATTGCGCTGGTCACTTAAACATCAGTAGTCTAAAACTTTTGGGATTGCATCCTCTGCCTCCCGAAATTGTTGAAAACACTTTTTACGGAGCAATTTTTCACTCTCCAACAGATAAGGAATTTTCCATACGCTTTTCTTCACCAGTAACATGCGCTGTCAACCGCGCCCTCTTCGACAAATACATCGCAGAGATGGCAAAAAAAGCTGGAGCGCACTATTCCCTAAATTCAATGGTTGAATCTCTAATAATTGAAAACGATTTTGTAAAAGGAGTCGTTGTCAAGCGTGAAAACACCCGAAAAAGTTTTCCAGCTAAAATTGTAGTGGATGCGGAAGGATTATCTTCAAAAATTTTGAGGCAGGCGGGCTTGCTCGCATTTAATCGTCATATGCTTGTTAATGCTGTGCAGGCTGAGGTTGAAAATGTTAAAGACACGGAAACAGGCATGGTTGAAATATTCCTTGGAAAGAATTATGCCCCAGGTTTTTACGCATGGCTAATGCCCAAGCATGATGGAAAAGCAAAGGTTGGATTGGCCGCAAAAATTGGGAATCCGAAAGAGCTTTTGCAGAAGCTGATGGCTAAACATCCAGCAGCGTCTAAAAAATTGCGCACGGCAAAAATCTTGCAGACATCATTTCATCCCATAACGCTTGGAGGACCAATTCCCAAAACATATTCAGACGGATTCCTAGCCGTGGGAGACACAGCCTCGCAGGTGAAGCCTACAACGGGCGGTGGTGTAATCTTCGGGATAACGTGTGCACGCGTTGCAGCTAAAACTATCCATGAGGCTTTGCATGAAAACGATTTTTCATCAGGATTCCTAAGTGCATACCAGAAAAGATGTGATGAGATTTTGGGTTTTGATGCGAAGTTTATGCTTAAGATGAGGAAAATGCTTAATGCAATGTCAGATGACAAAATCGACAAGGCAATTAACCTTTGCACAAAAATCGGCCTAGACAAACCACTTCAAAACATCAGAGACATAGACTTCCAGGGACGCTCCCTTTTACGCATGTTATGGAATCCACGAGTACCTGTGGCTCTTCTCTATTTCCTCTTCTCATACTTATCTGCGAATCCTTAAAATCATAAAGAATGAACCTAAAAGCGGTTGAGAAAGACATGTCTGAATTCCATTACAAACAAGTCATTGTTTTCCGTTCCGACTTGAAAATGAGCAAGGGAAAAATTGCAGCGCAAGCTGGACACGCTGCAGTTTCAGCAGCGGAAGAAGCACGCAAACATTTCAAAGAATGGTGGAAAGCATGGATGAAAGAGGGGCAATGTAAAATAGCCGTTAAAGTGAAAAGCGAAAAAGAACTGCTGGAACTGGAAAAACAAGCAAAAGAGTTGGCACTACCCTGTGCCTTAATCATCGACAGAGGCCTCACAGAAGTTCCTCCCGAGACAATAACATGTTTGGGAATAGGCCCAGCACCCACCGAAAAGATAGACAAAATAACCAGCATGCTTCCCCTTCTCTAGAAGGCACAAGCTTTGTTTGTTCCTAAATTGGAGAAGTTCATAGGCATTGAGGTTTATGTTACAAGTCCTCCGGGTATTGGTGGATTTATTCGGCACACTGCCGAAGATTTTGTTGTTGAGGAAGTTTTGGTTGATGGCTCCAAGGCGGAAGTAAGCCTGTCTGAAAACTATGTTAAGCATGGAGTGTTAGGGTCTTCCATTGCTGGGAATCGCTTTCTGCTGTGCGTTTTGGTGAAGCGAAACTGGGACATGTTTTTAGCTCTTAGGGCGATTGCTGAACAGTTGGGCATAAGCGTGAAGCGCATTCAAACTGCTGGCATAAAAGATGCGAAGGCTGTCACCGCCCAACACATCACAATTGAAGGTGTATCAGCCGAAGAAATTCAAAAAGTTCAAGTTAAAGACATAAAAATCCATCCAATAAACTATTTCCACAGCAAACTTTCATCATACTATCTTTTAGGAAATTGCTTCCATATCACCATCAGAGCCGTAAGCCACTTAAAACCCACAATTAAAGAACGAATAACAAAAACTATTAAAGAGCTTAAAGCGATTGGTGGAGTTCCGAATTTTTTTGGTCACCAACGCTTCGGCACGATCCGTCCGATAACACACCTTGTTGGGAAAGCACTTGTTCAAGGAAATTTTAAGAAAGCTGCAATGATTTTTCTGGCGAAGCCAAGTCCTCATGAGCATCCAGAATCCAGACAAGCACGCCAACAGCTACAAGCAACACAAGATTTCAACCAAGCCCTAGAGAACTTCCCAAAACAATTACATTACGAACGCTTAATGCTTAGACACTTAACAAAAAAACCAGATGATTTCATAGGCGCCTTTAGACGACTGCCAATAAAGCTGAAGGAGCTTTTTCCTCAAGCCTATCAGGCTTACCTTTTCAACAGGTTCCTAAGCAGAAGAATTAAAGAGGGGCTTTCGCTGAACAGAGCTGAAGTTGGAGACTATGTTGTAAACGTGGAGCGTTCTGGACTGCCAATGATAAGAATGCATAGAATGGCAAGCACAGAAACAGTTACAGAAATCAATAAGGCAATCCAAACTGGAAAAATGCGGTTGGCAATCCCATTAGTTGGCTTCAAACAGCAACTATCCAGAGGTGTTCAAGGAGAAATCGAAAAACAAATTCTAGAGGAGGAGGGGATGTCTTTGGAAAAATTCAAAATTGATGCAATGCCAGAAATCAGCGCAAGGGGAGAGCTGCGGACTATGATAACCCCACTAAATAATTTCTTGCTAAAAGAAATTTCAAAAGACTTCACCAACCCATCAAGACAGAAAGCAGAAGTAAGCTTCACGTTATATCGCGGTTCCTACGCAACAATAATCCTGAGAGAACTTATGAAACCACGCAACCCAATAAAAGCAGGATTTTAACTATCTTTGTTTGCTGTGAGAGTAAACGTAGAAAAACCACTTAGAACTAAGTATAAATGGTGGAGATCTGATGAAATATCAACGTTTTTTAACTCCCGGCTTTAAACCTTTTGATCCTTTAGAGTTGGCGAGGGAAACAGAGAAGATAGTTACCAGACAAGGGTATGAGGGGCTTGAAAGGAAATACACAGATTTTTATTCCGTGCCGGTTTATAGAGGAATTGCAACTGGCTATGCGGCTGGTTGCTGTTTGCGCTGCGTATATTGTTGGAGCAATTGGTCGAGGGATTTCCCTGAAAGGTTCGGAAAATTCTATTCTCCTAAAGAGGTTGCCCAAAGACTCTTCAAAGCTGCGGAAGATGGCATAGTATACTCTGATTACTGGAGAAGGCTTATCCCCAAAGTGAATAAACTTCGCCTTTCAGGCTGCGAACCAACAATAGGAAAAGAACACTTACTGGCAGTCTTAAAGTATGTAGAAGATTCAAAATATCCGCTTTTCATCCTTGAAACAAACGGAATACTATTTGGTGCTGACAGAGAATACGTGAAAAAAGTAGCGAAGTTTTCGTCAAAGATTTATGTTCGAGTCTCATTCAAAGCGGCGACTCCAGAAGGTTTCACCCAAAGAACAGGAGGCATAGGCGAATACTATGAACTTCCATTTAAAGCATTAGAGTACCTTTTAGATGAAGGAATTTTTGCAAGGGCAGCGGCTATGACTGATCCTAAAATCATGCCCAAGAAAGAAAGGAAAATCTTGATAGAAAAGCTAAGCGAAATCGATCCTAGATATAGAAAAGGCGAGCTAGAAGAAGAAACAATAGATCCCTATGACACTTCAATCAAACGCTTAAAAGCCTTTACGGAGAGGGAATTTGCAAAGAAGCTTGAAGAAAAGCTGAAGACAAAGGTTTAGAAAGAGTAACAGAGAGCACTTAAAGGTTATAAAAAGCATCCTTAACCGGAAAACCGTAATCCAATCTACGCATATCTTCTTCGCTTAATCTCCATCCAATTGCACCCAAGTTTTCTTTTATATGCTCTATTCTTACCGCTTTAGGTATCGTAACGATGTTTGGCTTAGAGATAAGCCAATTGAGCGCTATCTGAGCCTGCGTCTTACCATACTTTTCCGCCAACTCATCCAACAGCTTTATCCCAGGCTTCGCTAATTCTCCTTTAGCAAGTGGCCTATAAGCAATAATCAGGATGCCCTTTTTCTGGCAATAAGGAATTATTTTCGATTCCATGTCCTTGGTATGCTGCCCTAAATCTCTAACTAGCAAGTTGTACTCTATTTCGTTGGCAACTATTTTGTTCTTGGCATGTTGCTGCGCTTCTTCAATTTGCTCGACTGAAAAGTTACTTACGCCAATAAATCTGGCAAGCTCGTTTTCGGCCACATAGTCCATCGCCTTCATTGTTTCTTCGATTGGAATACTTCTGTTGGGTGTATGAACAAGATACAAGTCGATGTAGTTCGTCTTCAACCTTTTTAGGCTTCTTTTAGCCGCTTCAATCACGTCTTTATATCTCATATTTGACCACTTCACCTTGGTTGTTATAAAAAGTGCTTCCCTATCGAACTCTTTAATCGCTTCACCTACCAACTCTTCAGCGTGCCCATTTCCGTAAAGTTCCGCAGTGTCTATATGCGTCATTCCGAGTCTAACCGCAGTTTTTATGGCAAGCATACACTCCTTATCCTGTGTCCTATCCGCCCTCAATCCACCACCCATCTTCCAAGTTCCAATACCAAGAACAGGAATCTTAACACCATCAGCTAATTCTTTGAACTCCATACCTTCCACTTCAATGTTAAAATCATTTTTATTCACAATTTTAATAGGATTATTAGTAAATACCTTTGTTAAAAATTAAAAATCTCAGATTGAGGGATGAGTAATATTCGGACTTCTGTGTCTTCTGTTTCTCGGCTTCGCTGTTGGGCTCAGTGGTGCCATTATTCCTGGGCCTCTTTTAGCCTTTGTTATTTTTGATTCATCTAGAAAGCGTAAGATAACTGGTCATTTGGTCATTGTTGGACACGCGTTATGGGAGGCATTGGTGATCTATCTGATTCTCCTAGGCCTAAGCAGTGTAATGACACAATATGGAAGCTTTATTTACGTAGCAGGGGGATTTGTGCTAATTCTGATGGGTGCGTTTATGATTAAAAGCAGAAGCGAAGAGGTTAAGGTTGAACAATCTAAGGTTAACTCATCCATACTTGGCGGGGTTTTCTACACAGCCTTTAACCCAACTCAGCCCGTGTGGTGGGCCACAGCAGGTTTGGCATTACTGCTTCAGGGCTTAGAGCTTATGGGAACAGTTGGAATAGCCACTGTCACGATAGGCCACTGGCTCGCAGACCTAACCTACTACACCTTCATATCCTACATGATCTACAAATACGGCAGGTACATAAACCCGTGGCAAAGGCAAATATCAATAATCCTCGGACTTTTCATCGCCATACTAGGCTTATATTTCATGATCCGTGGAATCAGTTTAACAGTATGAGGACGCCTACCATGTTAAAAGTTGTATCCTTTGATGTGGGAGGAACATTAATAGATTTTTACTATGCGGACTATGTTTGGAACGTGGCAATTCCTCAACTATACGCTAGAAAAAAGGACATAAGTTTCGAGGAAGCAAAGGATTACGTTTTGAAGGAGTATGACCGCATAGGCAGCAACGACATCAGATGGTATTTACCCGAATACTGGTTTAAACGTTTTAACTTGGATGAAGATCCGATGGAGGTTTTTAAATCCCACATCGATAAAGTGAGATTTTATCCAGAGGTGCCATCGGTTCTAGAAAACTTAAGCCAAAAGTACGATTTGATTATTGTTAGCAGTACTCCAAGAAATGTTATTGAGATTGTGATAGAAAAAATCAAGCATTATTTCAAACATATCTTCTCCTCAGTTTCAGATCGTAGAGAAGTAAAGAAGACACCTCAGTTTTATGAAATGATCTGTAAGGTTTTGGGGATTGAACCTTTAGTTATGGTGCATGTTGGCGACGAATGGTATTCAGATTTTATTGCTCCAAGAAAGGCGGGCGTTAAGAGCTTCTTTCTGGAGAGAACTGGAGAAAAAAGCGGAAAATTTGTAATCAAAGATTTGATGGAACTGAAAAGATCGGTGGATTCCGTTTAATTTTTACCATATTATTGATAGGCATGTTAGGGCACCTTCTCCTTTGCGGAATTCTGACATTTCCAACTCTTTGACGAAAAAACCTTCTTTTTCTATGAGTTTCTTGGTCTTAGGGTGACCCCTTGCCATCAAAACTGTTCCGTTTATCGCAAGGCAATCTGCAGCATATTCCTCTCCTCGTGGAACCACAATTTTCTTATAGTCTCGCAGAATGTCTGTGTCAAAGTGTCCCTTTGAAAGTATGACATAGTTATTTCCAAGATAAGTGCACGCAGACTTTAGATGAACTACGTTGCGAACCTTCACTGGAACTATCTCCAAGTTGCTGTTTTCCAGAATTTTTCTAAGTTGATGTATAGCGTGTGGATTAGTTCTATCTGAGAGCCCTACGAAAACTTTGTCTTCAATTTTAAGAACGTCTCCGCCGTCAATGGTGGCTGGCGGTTTAATGTAATATGTTTCTTTAAGTTTTTCCAGCACCTTGGCGACTTCAGTTACTTCCTTGACTCGGGATTTTATTTTCATGTTGCAGATTATGGCCTTTTCCCCTAATATTACGGCTGTGTCCTCTACAAAGCAGCTATCAGGGAGAGTATTGTCGCCCTCTATCCAGATGAGTTCCAATCCAAGCTTCTGTAAAGCCTTGCAATATTCTGCATGTTGCCTCTTTGCGAGAGCAACATCTATTCTTTTGACATTTGTCCTTACACAACGATCATAGGAATCGGGTACAGGTCGAACAATGGCGTATTTGACTGTAGGCGTATTCATAAATTTCGTGCTCCGTTTTAACGCTATACCTTAACACACTGATTTGAGTAAACATATATCTCGCATCAATCAGCGAGTTCTAATTGCCTTTTCGGCGTTTTCTACAAGTATCTCTTTTTTGTCTGTTGGCACTATCACGCTTGCGGCGTACTGGTGTCCGTCGGCTATTCCGAAGCCTTCAGAGGCTTTATCCAAAAGGTTTACTGCTCCTAGCAACTTTCCATCTTCAATTTGAGGCTGCATGGGCTTTGGCACTCTAGCAGAAGCCTTAACAAATTTTTCTTTTAGTTTTCCCCAGCCCGGAATTTCCGACGGCACGTTTACAAATCCTAGTATGTACTTGTCTGGTTTTATTAGGCGTGCTTGATACGACAGAAACGAGCAGAATTGTCCTATCACTTTCGTGCCCATGCCTGCGTACATGTTTCCAGCGTCAAACCATTGAATGTGCTCCGTTTCCTTAAGCCTTTCATGGTAGAGCCTTCCTAAAAGCCGGCGGTTAGCTTCTTTGCGTCTAGCCTCCAAAACCTTCACCTTCTCTTCGGCTTTCTTGCTTAATCCCTCTAAACAAGCGTTTATCCCGATTTCTGGTCCGCCTTCATAATAGCCAACCGCCCCCAAGATCTGAAGCTTCGAAAATAAGCTGTCTATACGCGTTTTAAACTTCGTTATTTCAAAACTTTTACCCTTTTGCTGAACTACTTCGTTTTTTAAGGCTTCCTCCAAAATCATCCTATTTATTCCAAGAAAGCCCTTCGGGATTTCACAGCTTCCAACCAAAGCCAGATAGCTCAAGTCCATATTATTGTCGCTTAAGGCTTTTGCAAACAAGTAGCAACACGTGGCTCCTGAAAAGTCTGTTTCGCCTTTAAAACCGAAGTGTTCAAGGTTTAAATCTAAAACTTTCGGGTCTCTTGATGGTTTTGGATCGTGATGGTCCAATACTATTGTTAGGTTTCTGCTGTTGTTGCATTCGGATATTAGGTCTGCATGCGACGAGCCAATATCTACATAAAAAATTGTTTGTCCAGTTTTTGAATGTAAATCTTCAATTACTTCCGTATAGATTTTTTCTAAGCAAAACGTTTTGGCTTTTATGCCCTCTCGTTCCAGAGCCCTTTTCGTTATTGCGGCTGAGCATAAACCGTCTGCATCATCATGATGAACTATTGTTGCTTCTTTCGGCTTTGCTGCTCTTAGCTCTGTGATTGCTTGGTTTGTTTTCTTTTTAAACTCTTCTGGCTCCATATATAACGCCTTTAACCTATTGTTTTCAGTATATCTGAACGTGTTATTATTCCGATTACTTTCTTGCCCCTTGTGACTAATACGCCTTGGTGTCTTTCAAGTAGTGGGCGGATTGCATTTATGCTCGTTTCCTCAGAGGCTGTTGGCAGCGGTGGGTCCATGATGCTTTCTACTTTTTCGGTTGCTATGTTTGAACTTAGGTTTCTAATTATGCTTTCCTCGGTTACCGTTCCCACAACTCTGCTTCCGTTCATCACGGGCATTTGAGAAATGGCGTGTCTCACCATAACTTCGCTTACTTTTAGTATGCTGTCGTTTGGCTTTGCGAAAAGCACTCCCTTAGTCATTACGTCTCTACATTTCCTCTTTTCCCCTTCTGTTAAAACCTGTAAAATCTTATTTATAGTTGAAAGCCTCGGGTCAACCTTCCCCTGCTCTATTTTCGCTATGTGAGCTTGTGAAACGCCGACAAGCTGTGCTACCCTTTTCTGAGTTAATCCCGCCTCTATTCTTAACTTTTTAAGCAAGCCTCTCGTTACTACCAAAATATAATCACCAGTTATTTTTGGCTATAAATTAATACAGTAAAATATATATTTGTTGTTGTGCATACAAGCTAAACTTCACAAAGGATGGCTGATCATGCGGAACATAGTTGTAGAAGACTTGAAACAGACACCCCTTGAAAAGCAACGTATAGAAATAGTTGAAAGAAAAGGACTTGGGCATCCAGACTACATATGCGACGCAATAATGGATCAAATTTCCGTACGCCTAAGCAAGGAATATTTAGAGAAGGCTGGTGCAATACTGCATCACAATGTTGATAAGTCTTTACTTGTGGCTGGCGTGTCTGAACCAAAATTCGGCGGAGGATTGGTAAAGCAACCGATGCTTCTCGTGTTTGGTGATAGGGCAACCTCAGAGATTAATGGCGAAAAAATAGATGTTGAAGAAATCGCCGTAAATGTTGCCAAAGAATGGTTTAGAAAGAACATGCGTTTTGTAGACCCGGAAAAGCACGTAAAATATCAGGTTGAGCTGAAACCAGGCTCCGCGGGTCTTGTGGACATTTTTAAGCGGAAAGGAAAAGTTTTAGGAGCCAATGACACTTCGGCGGCCGTGGGTTATGCACCAATGACCAGAACAGAGAAAATAGTCCTAAAAACTGAACAGTTTCTAAACTCGAAAGAGTTTAAACAACGTTTTCCAGAATCCGGCGAAGACATAAAAGTCATGGCCTATAGAAACAACAACGGCCTACACTTAACGATTTCCATGGCTTTTGTCGACCGTTACATAAATAGCGAAGAAGAATATTTCGAAAAGAGAGCGAAAATCTTAGAAGAAACCGACAGATTCGTCAAGATGAACACAGATTTCGACACGGTTAACGTGGAGTTAAATACCTTGGATGTGCCTGGTAGAGGCATAGGCGGCATATACCTAACAGTTTTGGGTACAAGCGCAGAGAGCGGCGATTCCGGACAGGTAGGTAGAGGAAACCGTGTAAACGGCTTAATATCGCTGAATAGACCTTTCTGTTCAGAGGCTGCCGCTGGCAAAAACCCTGTCAGCCACGTCGGAAAAATCTACAACGTCCTAACATACAAAATAGCCCAACACGTTTATGAAGAAGTGCCCGAAGTTGAAGAAGTCTACATTTGGTTATTAAGCAAAATCGGAAGCCCCATAGACCACCCAGCAATCGCAGCAGCCCAAGTTATAATGAAAGGAAACAACTCACTAGAAAAAGTTAGACGCGAAATAGAAGAAGTATTAGACTACGAACTGGAAAACATAGAAAAATTCTGCATGGAACTAGCTCAAGGAAAAATCCCAATCTGTTAGTTTTTACTTTCGTTCCGGAAGATTTTTACTCCGTTCATTTCTTGGGCATATTCGAAACTAGCTTCTATTAGCTCGCTTACCTTCTCCTTGAGGGAGGCAAAGAATAAGGTTTTCTATTATTTTTTGAAGGCGTGGCTTAAAATCCATATAGCGAGTAAGAGCGCTATAATTGGCCACCAAGGTATGTTGATGTTCATTTGAAACAATTCATTGGCAACTCCTACGATGCCAAAAATGAGAAGTAAAGTTCCAATCAAGAAAGCCCAAAAATTTATCCTCATTAATTTGAGCCCCCACTCCATGTACAAATATTTCTACCTTTTTAGAATACATATAACTTGTGGTTAATTAACTATGTATGTTGCAAAGCTTTATCATCTAGTTTGTTGCATTTGCTCTATAAAATTGGTGTTCATATGGATGCTTGGGAAGCTGCTAGAAACGCGTTGGAGTGTGTTTTAGAAGCAAAGGAAGGCGAAAGCATAGTTATTTTTTGTGATGATGTTAAGATGGATGTTGGTAAGGCATTTGCAAATGGTGCCTTAAAGCTTGGCCTTCAGACACGTTTGGTGCTGTTGAAAACTGATGCAAACGTTTTCCGAAAAGAAATTCCGCAACAAATAGTGGGAATTTTGACAAAACAGACACCAGACATTTACATTAATCTTTTGCGTGGAGTTCGTGAAGAGACGCCGTTCAGAATAAAACTCATAAAAATGGAGACAAAAGACCGTAAAACACGTTTGGGGCATTGTCCTGGCGTTACGTTAGACATGCTTACTGATGGAGCCTTAGCCTTAACAACCGAAGAGCATAAACAAATGCAAGGCTTTGCGAAAAACCTGATTCAAAAACTAAGTAAAGCAGTAAGAGTGAAAATAACGAATTCTGCTGGCACGAACGTTTACTTAAGTGTTGAAGGAAGACCTTTCTTTACAGACACCGTAATTGACTGGAAAACGATGAAGTGGATGAATTTGCCAACAGGCGAGGTCATAGTGGCACCAGTGGAAAACTCTCTTGAAGGCAAACTGGTGTGCGACATGGCTATAGGCGGAATAGGCTCAATAAAGACTCCTGTTAAATTAACTGTTCAAAATGGCATAGTACAAGATTCTTCATCAGAAGACCCTCAAGCCTTGAGAAGGGTTAGGGATTCCTTGAACACGGATGAATGGTCAAACACGGTAGGAGAATTTGCCTTTGGAATAAACCCGAAAGCAAGATTTGTGGAAGAGTTTCTTGAATCTGAGAAAATATTGGGCACAATTCATATAGCCTTCGGCAACAACTCCGACATGCCTGGCGGAAAAAACCATTCCAAAAACCACATGGATTTTCTAATATCGAAGCCTACGGTGAAAATCTTTAACAAAGATGGCTCAAGCATGGATGTACTTGTGAGCGGAGTTTTCCAGCATTTATAGCTCTGCATGGTTAAAACGTTTAAATGGTTGAAAATTGAACTTATGAACGAAAGGCGGAATGAGTAATGACTGAAGCAAGTGAGAAGCTGCCTATATCTGACTTCTATAAAGTCATAGACTATGTCACAATTTTTAAAAGTGAAAAATGGTGGGAGGCAATAGTTGTTTTCGAATCCTTTGGAAGACGGTCGATTGGCATGTATCTTTGGCAGAACAGAAACGGCGTGTGGAAGAGAAAACACAAGTTTAATATAAGAAATCTTGATGAATGGAACAAGCTTAAGAGCGCAATAGAGCAGCTCACACCAAAACTTGTTTCAAAATAGTCTATTATTTTTGGATTTTAAATCCTTATTCAAAATAAGAATCCAAAATTGAATAATTTTATTAATTCACTCTCACAACACACAAGAATGGCGAACATAATGGAGGCCGAACAGGAAACACAAGAAGACACGCAATACGAGGAAGAAACATACATAGAGGAAGGTGAGGGAGGCATCTCTGGAGAGCAAGAAACAGAACAACGCGAAGAATATGTTATTGCAGGGCAAGAGACGGAGCAAAGTGTTGTTGTAGAAGAAGAGAAGGAGCAAGCAGAAGAACTTGAAAAACAGGACTTAATACCAACGAAACGGAGCTTAATAATAAATAATCAAGGCGAAGACAGAAGCAGCTTCGTACACGGGCTTTCCGTGGGTCTGGGAATGGGCTGTATCACAACTTTCGTCATAATGTGGATTACAGTTTTCTTCATTCCACAGCTACCATCAACAGTCACATATGAGGCCATGCTCTCAGTATTCATATACCCGCTCATCTACCTGTTGGCAGTAGGTTTAATTGCGCTAACAGCTGGCATAGTAAGAGAATACTACACAAGAAAAGACAACTTCTAATGCGAAAATCTAAAATTCCGCGTGTTTCTTTGTTGCTAAACAATTTAATAACTAACAGCCTAAACTTATAATTGTGAAAGCGATGCCCCACTCTTTCAAACAACTTTTAGAGAAAATCACAAGTGAAAAAGCCCCAGGGCCATCCCCAACATTCTCCACATTCCATGTATTGCGTGCCATAGAGCTCATAGCGGAAAAACCGATAGGCAGCAGCAAACTCGCTGAAGAACTAAA